>JBLIME010000157.1:0-6442 GCA_047638515.1 Pseudohongiellaceae bacterium | reverse complement strand
TTAACGGTATGAGTGTCCGGTTATAAAAACTTAGATACGGGCTTTTTTTGCCTCACTTAATGGCGTAGTCGCTTACAATTAATCGCAAATCCATGTCTGTTAAAATTTCATCATATCTAGAAATAAATTGATCGATAACATCGTTTTTGCCCGTTCATAACGGCAGCCATCATCTGTGCGGCGGGAAGTCGCTTGAAAGCTTATTTTACCGACACTCAGGCCATCTAATCTCAGGCCATCTAATTTTGCCGAATAGATCAGTAGGAGGTCGGAACAAGCACGAATACGGGTATGGGTTTAACCGCATTTCAAGACCGCTGACTCCGAACCAATACCAACAGACTAGTAGCCACCTTAAAAAACATCCGTAGAAACACATAAAGCAAACAATAAAAGCCCAATTAACGCACGATATACTTTATTCTATGACCAAAAATATGTAATGTTAATGTTGGTGTTCAATTATTAACTAGGTTTATTTTATGAAGAAAGGTAATAGACGTTATTTTATTAAAGCCGGTTTGCTATCTGCTCTACTGTTGCCAATAACGTTCATTACCAGTGCAACGGGCGCTTGGCGTGCAAGTACACCGCGAGAATCTGCCGGACCTTTTTATCCGATTGCGGCCCAACAAGATAGCGACTCTGATTTGACGCGTGTAGTCGGGGGCTCTAATGTAGCTCGCGGGCAAATTATTATTATCGAAGGCCTTGTTGTTGATAACGAAGGTAGGGCGCTTGCAGATGTCGCCGTGGAGATATGGCAAGCCAATGACGCGGGACGTTACGCACATCCTAGTGACACTAATCCCGCGGCACTAGACCCTAACTTTCAAGGCTGGGCTCTAACTCACAGTGACAAGCATGGCGGTTTTCGCTTTAAAACGATTATGCCAGGTGCCTACTCGGTCGCTGCTAATTGGCAGCGCCCGCCACATATCCACTATAAAATATTCAAACCTGGCTATGCCGCGTTAACCACACAAATGTATTTTTTAAATCATCCGCTCAATCAAACAGATGCCTTAATCGCGCGTCAATCTAGTGCGGCGCAACGCCTAATGATGGCTTCACAATCAACACCTAAAGATGATCTAGATGTCTATCAGTATCAAATAGTGTTGGCAAAGGCCTAAGTTTTGAAGGTTAGCTTGACCGTATGGCTCTATGCTACTGATAACCGCTGCTCTTATCTCGACGATAAGCGAGTAAAACCGCAACAGGTCGTTCGATTAATTGACAAGCGAAGGGATTGCAGTT
Organism: Pseudohongiellaceae bacterium; assembly: GCA_047638515.1. Classification (GTDB taxonomy): domain Bacteria; phylum Pseudomonadota; class Gammaproteobacteria; order Pseudomonadales; family Cellvibrionaceae; genus CANLBN01. The sequence continues at coordinate 5,182 of JBLIME010000157.1, read as the reverse complement.
TTATTACCAATTTATTACCAAGGTGAATAATGTGCTTGTTAATAACTAAGGAGAGTAATTGATGGTAAATATAGTTATCTGTGCTGATGGTACATGGAACAGATCAGAGCAGGGCATCACGCAAGATTTTTCGACGACGGTATTAAAGCTTGCGCGTGCGCTCAGCGGCTTAATTATTAATTGTGGTATTTTAAAACGCGTAGATGCCCGGACTTATTGCGTAAGCATCGAAAATTGATAAAAGTCCGCTCGCTAAAAATCATCCTAACGGATTGAGCGCTAAAAAATTTAACAGTGACCACAGCCATGCCTCTAAAGTCGTCTAATGTATCGTTAGAGTGGATGCTAAACGAGGCAACCAAGGCGCAATGACACCTCGAAACTCACATTAAAAGCAACTTGTCGACGCGCCCACGGGCCAAAATACATCATTCACGTAACCATGTTTATCGTTTGAAAAAGCCACTGCAGCGCGAGCCTATCGTCGCCAATAAGCCCAGTATCACTCATCCTAGTGTCAGGGAGCGCTATTTAACGTATAAGCGCTATTGTCCATAGCCACCCAAAGCACGAGTAGGGGAAGTAGGGTGGGACAATATTGACACTGGGTTATAGTGAAAGAATCATTTATTATTAGAAGATTCTTTCTTACTTATTTGTGAATCTTCATTTTTACTTTCACCTCAACATAAACACGGTTACTGTAAGGCTAGTATGGAATTTATTTGGATATTTTTCGCTTTTTTTTGTGGGTTAGGGGTAAAGCTAATTCAACTGCCACCCCTGGTAGGCTATCTTATTGCCGGCTTTCTACTCAATGCCCTCGGCGTGGAACCCAGTGCTAGTTTAGAGACCTTAGCGAATATCGGCATTACTCTGATGCTTTTTACTATTGGCTTAAAATTAAATGTAGGGACATTATTGAAGCCAGAAGTTTATGTCAGCACCTTATCCATCACCTCTATATGGGTTCTTTTGGTCGCGGCTTTATTATTTGTTTTAAAGTTTGTTGCCGTTCCCTATTTCGTAGATCTAAGTTCAAGTGGGGTGTTATTACTCGCCTTTGGCTTAAGTTTTAGTAGTACAGTTTGTGTCGTCAAAGTACTCGAAGAAAATGGTGAGCTACGCACACGCCATGGCAAAATCGCCCTAGCTATATTAGTACTACAAGACATTATAGCCGTTGGTTTTTTAGTGGTTACCAGCGGTAAAGTGCCGTCGATCTTTGCTTTTGGTCTACTTGCTTTAATTCCCTTGAGGCTAGTTATTGACAAACTACTTGATAAGTCAGGTCACGCTGAATTACTGCCATTAACCGGTTTCTTTTTAGCCTTTGGTGCTTATGAGTTATTTGAATATGTGGGGGTGAAGGGCGATCTAGGTGCGCTTATCATTGGCATGATGTTGAGTAGTCATACCAAATCAACCGAGTTGACTAAGGCTCTACTGAGTTTTAAAGATTTGTTTCTTATTGGTTTCTTTTTGTTAATTGGTTTTACCAGGCTGCCTGATTTCAGTATTTTGCTCGCCGGTAGTATTCTTTGTGTCTTTTTGATTCTTAAAATGTCATTATTTTTTGCAATCTTTACGCGCCTTAAGCTACGCGCGCGGACTGCATTTTTATCGGGGATGGTACTTAATAACTACAGTGAATTTGGCTTAATTGTGGTTGCAGTTTGTGTCAATGCGGGCTGGCTTCAAGATGACTGGCTCGTTATTTTGGCGGTTGCGGCGGCGCTTTCGTTTGTCTTTACCAGTGCAATGTATCGCTTCTCGCATAATCACTATGCAAATAACGCGCATAGGCTACGATATTTTGAACGCCCCCAACGTCTTATGGAAGACGTGTATATTATGCCAAGTAACGCAAAGGTAATTGTTTTAGGTATGGGTCGAGTAGGTAAAGGCGCCTACATTGCACTCACTAAGCAATTATCTGATCAAGTATGGGGCATGGAAGCAGATCCAGAGCGTATCGTAAAACTTCAAGCGCGAGGCATGCAGGTAATGTTGGGCGACGGCGAAGATGCCGATCTTTGGGAAAACCTCGACCTTTCCTCCGTCGAACTGATCTTAATTGCACTTCCCTCTGTAGACGACACCTTAGAAATCCACGATCTATTGACTCGCTTTGGTTTTAAAGGTCAACTATCTTCTATTGCTCGCTATGAAGATGACAGGCAGCGTCTACTTGAAGCGGGTGTCGACACAGTTTTCAACTTTTATACAGAGGTGGGTGTTGGTTTTGCCGAGGAGAGCCTGCAATTAATTGATAATAGTGAAACTAAGATTAAGACTAGTTAACTTTAGTTTCAATTTCCAAAAAAATCAGAGTTAAACTGCAGACTCTTAATAAAATAAGCAAGCTTTGGCTGTTAGTGGCGAGAGTTAATCCGTATCCAGCAGCTTATAGATAGTCATTTTTTATGGTTAGCGAACTTTAGTAACGCACCATTGGCTGTGTGCTTGTTAAATAAGACTACCTTATTTACTTTATAAGTGTTTAGACGTAACAACCTATATCGCCGTCTTCACACTAGTTGTTGACTCGATTACTATTTACCAAATAGTAATCAGATAATTTTAATCTCACCATTTGTAATAAAATGGCCCCACATAAATTTTAGGACGAGACCGATGCCCAAAGCTAGTGACATAAAAAAAAATACCGCCGTAGATTATAACGGTAACACCTACATTGTAAGAGATATTGAGCGCTCTGTGCCGCAGGGGCGCGCCGGTGGCAGCATTTATCGTATGCGCATGTATGATGTGGTGACGGGGAGTAAAATTGACGAGACCTTTAAAGACTCGGACATGCTTAACTTTGCGGATTTGGTTCGTCGGCCGGTGATGTTTTCTTACGAGGACGGTGATGAATTTGTGTTTATGAACACAGAAGATTATACGCTTTATACCCTGCGTCGAGAGTCTATTGCCGACGAACTATTATTTATTAACGAAGCCATAGAAGGTATTCAGGTTGTTATCGTCAATGATCTTCCCGTGGCGCTCGATATGCCGAGCTCAGTAGAGCTGGAGGTGACAGAAACTGACCCATCGATTAAAGGTGGCTCAGCGACTTCTCGAACTAAACCTGCGCTCTTGTCGACAGGCGTCACCGTACAAGTGCCAGAACATATATCTACTGGCGATAGGATAAAAATTAATATCGAAGAGCGCAAGTTTGTCAGTAGGGCCTAACGGGATACCTTGGCGGTATGAAACATAGCGCTAATTAAGAGACGACGCCATGAGCTATTTGTATTTAAGCATAGCCATCATCGCAGAAGTTATTGCGACTAGTGCCTTAAAATCTTCACAAGGCTTTACTAGGCCTTGGGCGAGCATTGTCGTTGTCCTCGGCTACGGTATTGCTTTTTACTGCTTGTCTATTGTTTTAAAAACAATCCCTATTGGCATTGCCTATGCTATTTGGGCGGGTCTAGGGGTTGTGCTGATTACTATTGTCGGATACTTTTTTTATCAGCAAAAATTAGATATTGCAGCGGTTGTTGGCATGAGCTTAATTGTAGCCGGTGTGCTTATCATTAATATCTTTTCTACATCGCTTGCACATTAGTCAAGCTTTGCCGAAATAACCTAGACGATGCTAATAACCTAGTGATTGTCGAGGAGCTTACTCGTTTAGATAAGGTATTCTAGCTTAAGTATTTTAGTTTATTATCACTATCAATTTATACCGATTCATATCGACATAAGACGCTTGTAATAATTTATATAGATTTATAAAGACTCAAATAAATAAAGCATTCAGCTAAAAATACAGTGACAGTTACCGGACGTCATACTCATTGTAATCTCACCTCACGAAAAATTACCATTAGCTAATGGGTTTTCAGCACAAATCTTTCTTTAGACTTAGACAAAGATTCTCGATTGATTTAAAATGTTATATGCTGAAATTTATAGTTTTTTAGCCGCAAAATTTCAGATTTATTATACTATTAATTTTATATAGAGCTTCTCCTTAAGATGTCGCCTAGCCAAGACAAAGACACTAGCCCACTGGGCCAGTTAAAACATAACTATCAAGATCTCGAGTTATATTTTAACGCGGTTTTCAACAACACCGGAGATCCCATATTCGTTCAGGATAATGAATCCAGACTGCTGCTGGTCAATAATGCTTTTTGTAATATGTTTGGATTAACTAAAGAGGAGGTGATCGGCAAAACATTGTCCGAAAAAGTCTTGTCAAGTAGGCGTGAACAGTTCCTTGCGATCGACAGCCAACTCCTCGACGATGGTAAAGAGATTTTATGTGAAGAGGCACTGTTAATGGATGGTGTCCACACTAAGGCAATTCTTACACGCAAGAATCGATTTATAGATCCCACGGGGAGAAACTTTCTTGTCGGTGTCATTTACGATATCACTGAACGCAAGCAGACTGAACTACGGGAGAGATCTCGCAGTAATGTGTTGGAGTTAATTACCAGTGGTGAGACCTTACTGGTCATACTAGAAGCTATCGTACACGCCGTAGAGCAAGAAAATCCAAGCATGTTATGCAGTGTTCTTTTACTCGATGACACGGGCAGGTACCTCGTCAGCGGCGCGGCATCGAGTCTCCCCAATTTTTATAACGAGGCGATTAACGGCTTAGAAATTGGCATCGGCGCCGGCTCTTGCGGAACCGCAGCCTTCACGAATAAACGTGTCGTTGTAGATGATATTCAGACACACCCTTATTGGGAGTCCTTCAAGAAGTTAGCCCAACAAGCAGGGGTAGCCGCTTGTTGGTCAGAGCCAATACGTTCGACCCAAGGGAAAGTGTTAGGCACTTTTGCAATCTACCATTATCAGATTAACTCTCCGACAGCCGCTGACCTTGCCGTCATAGAGCGCTCGGCAAATCTAGCGAGTATTGTGATTGAAAAAAGACAAGCCGAGTTGATAATGGCCTCTAGCGAGAGCCGCCTGCGTCTGGCACTGGCAGTATCAAAACAGGTGTGGTCGGATCAAAATGTATTAACTGGAAAGGTACTAAGTGGTCGCGAGTTCTCACAATTTCACGGTAATAATCCATTCGCTTTCCATGGCAACATAAAGGAGTGGGAAGACAGCCTACATCCCGAGGATCGCGATGCAGTGCTAGAGGCCCACCAAAGATGTCTGAGCGAGGGCAGTGCATTTTGTATGGAGTATCGTAAAGTAT
>JBLIME010000156.1:0-6525 GCA_047638515.1 Pseudohongiellaceae bacterium | reverse complement strand
GCCGGGTAGACATCTAGTAAAATTAATACATCGACACGTGACAGAACGTCGACAAAATCTTCATACAAATCTCGCGTGCGCGTGTAGCGATGGGGCTGATAAATCATGACTAGGCGTCTACCTACCCAACCATCGCGAACCGCTTGGATCGTTGCCTGAACTTCACGCGGATGATGCCCATAGTCATCGACCAGCATGGCCTCGCCGCTGACATCACCGTCACTGACCAGGTAGTCCCCGTAAACTTGAAAACGTCGACCCACACCTTGAAAAATTTCTAAACCTGATTGAATTGCTCCCGCAGCTACATCTTCGTCAACGGCAACGGCAATAGCGGCTAGAGAATTCAATACGTTGTGCTTTCCAGGCATATTTAATGCTATGGGCAGCTCGTCAACATCCAACTTATCTTTCAGGAGCTTACCTTTCACAATGAATCGAGTGTGCGTTTTATCTTGGGTAATCTGTTCAGCTCTATAGTCATTGCCCTCACCAAAGCCATAGGTAATGACGGGACGAGATATCTCAGGTAGTAATTCTTGAATAACTGGGTCGTCTCCACACACCACTAGCAAACCATAAAATGGTAGATTATGAATAAACTCGACGAAGGTTTTTTTCAGGCGCGAAAAGTCACCTTCGTAGGTTTCCATGTGATCCATATCGATATTAGTAATCACCGATACCATTGGCTGTAGGTGTAAAAAAGAGGCGTCACTTTCGTCGGCTTCCGCCACCAAATAATGACTGGTGCCCAGCTTTGCGTGACTTCCCGTACTATGAACGAGCCCACCGATTACAAATGTAGGATCGAGGTCCGCTGCCGCTAAAATCGCAGTAAGCAAACTTGTTGTTGTTGTTTTCCCATGGGTACCGGCAACAGCAATACCGTGTCGATAACGCATTAACTCCGCCAGCATCTCAGCTCGACGCACGATAGGGATACGATGCTCACGTGCACTTATCATTTCGGGATTAGATTCATCAACGGCAGATGAATTAACGATGACATGGGCGCCAACTACGTTTTCGGCTTCATGCCCAATAAAAATATTCGCGCCCATTGCTTTAAGCCGATTGGTAACCTCGGATTCGCGTAAATCAGATCCCGATATTTCATAAGCCTGATTCAACAATACTTCCGCTATTCCACTCATGCCGGCACCGCCGATACCAATAAAGTGAATTCTTCTAATGCGACGCATCTCTGGCACACAAAAAGCCGCTTTAACTTGCATTTTTGTTCTCTCTTATTGTTACATTGTCGAGACCTATTTTTTCACAAATACTCGCTACTTTTGAAGCCGAATCAGGCATTGATAGCTTTTTTAAAGCTTGAGAATAATTACACATCTGCTCTTTATCATTCAATAAACTTGCCAACATCGCGCTTAGAGAAAGTGCGTTTAACTTACTTTGTACTATCATCTTTGCAGCATTGTTCTTTACTAACCACTGTGCATTCCAATACTGATGGTTATCGATAGCGTAGGGGTAGGGAATAAAAATAGCGGGCACTGCCGCTATCGCGACTTCGCTGACCGTTAAGGCACCGGCTCGACAGATGATTAAGTCTGCCCAAGCGTAAGCTGCTGTAATATCGTCAATGAACTCATCGACACGCGCATCAATACCTAACTCTTTGTAAGCTCCGCTCACTTGCTGCAACTTACCCTTTCCCGTTTGGTGCCATATATTGACCGCCATCGTCTTAGGCAGAAGATCTATAGCATGAGGCAGCACCTTGTTAATGGCTAAGGCACCTAAACTACCACCCATAATCAGTAAGTTTTGGGGCTGTTGTGCATAACTATTACCTTGCAAGTCATCTAGGCCTCTCGCCTTAAAGCCGTGATCAGCCGTCTTCTTCTCCGTAGTGTCAAACAAATCAACAACAGACTTTCTGACGGGATTACCGACTAATACGGCACTCTTCAAGCTACCTTCAAAGGCCTCTAATTTTTTAGTCGCTAGTAAAGAAAGGATCTTATTAGTAGAACCCGCCACAGAGTTTTGTTCGTGAATGATCAATGCCTTACCTAGTATAAAAGCCGCGATGCCGCCGGGAGCTGAAACATAACCACCGAAACCAATAACCGCATCAGGCGCAACCTTACGAATGATAAAAATAGCTTCGACAATCGCCTTAATCAACAAAAATGGGGTGAGCATTTTTTTCAACAAGCTCTTACCTCTAAAGCCTTTGACTACCACCAAATGTAACGGAATATTGTGCTTTGGGATCAATGTAAATTCCATACCCGACTGGGTGCCCAACCAATGTACCTCTGACCCGCGCTCACGCAGTTGATCTGCAACCGCCAGAGCGGGAAAAATATGACCGCCGGTACCACCAGCCATAATAAGATAACGACAAGATTTAACGCCACTAGTCACGATGCTCTACCTCGGTAGGTAGATGCTTTCACCACATCTAAATCTAGATCGTAATCTATGCGCAGTAACAAGGCGATAAGCAAACAATTGACAATTAAGCTACTGCCACCGTAACTGATAAAAGGCAGCGTCAAACCTTTTGTAGGGAAAAATCCCGAGGCCACTCCCACGTTAATAATTATCTGGAAGCCAAACAAAATAGATATACCAAAAGCAGTTAATGCAACAAACGTGTTATTTCTTAGCATCGCCTTCTTGGCAATCAAGGCTATTTGAAATACAAAATAAATAAACAGCGACAGCAGCAGCACAACACCCACAAAACCCTGTTCTTCTGCAAATATCGCAAAAATGAAATCTGTGTGGGATTCAGGTAGATAAAACATTTTTTGTATACTGTTACCAAGGCCCAAACCGAACCACTCGCCACGACCAAAAGCAATGAGCGATTGCGTGAGCTGATAACCCGTATCAAATTGATCTTGCCAAGGATCTAAAAATGTCACTAGACGCTGCATACGGTATGGTGTGAACCAAATCAAGCCCACTAAAATAATTAAGCCTGAAATCAACAATAGGCAACACTGCCATAATTTAGCACCGGCCAAAAACAACATCCCACCCACTGTCACAGCGAGTACAACCGAGCCTCCAAGATCGGGTTCAAGTAAGAGTAGCCACATTAAAAATACTAACATCAGCAGGGGTTTAAATAATTCTTTCCACTGCGTTTGTAAAAAATATTGGCTGTTTGACAAGTAGCTTGCAAAAAAAACGATTCCGCAAAACTTTACCATTTCAGAAACTTGTATAGTGATAGGCCCTAAACTCAGCCAACGCTGACTACCGTTCACTCGGCGACCAACACCTGGTATTAACACAATAATTAAAAAAAACACCGCTACAAAGAACAATGTCCACCCATATTTTTGCCAAAAAGACGTCGGAATCATCAACATAACGAATGACAAACTAAAACCTAACAACAGATAAATACTGTGTCGTCTTACAAAAAACCAAGGATCGTTGTGTTTTTCGACGGCAAAATCGATGGATGCAGAGGCGATCATAATGACACCCACCGTCATCAGTACCAAGACAGTAAAAATTAGCTGCCAGTTTAGAGCAACTGATGGATGCCTTTCTAAAAGAATAAAGGCAGGTAACTTCAGAGATAGTTGGTTCATACAACCAACCCCTCAACTATCCGAATAAACTCATTACCTCGATCTTCAAAATTATCAAACATGTCAAAACTTGCACAGGCAGGTGAGAGTAAAACGATGTCATTTTCTCGCGCATGTGTCTTAGACAAATACACAGCCTCAGTCAATGAATCTGCATTTAATACAATGATAGAGTCGCTTATCATCGCGTCAGTTATGGCTTGTTCGATAAGTTTTGCATCCACACCGATCAGAACAATAACCGCCACATTGTTCTTTAAATTTTTAGCTAATGTTGAAAAGTCAGCTCCCTTTGCTTGTCCGCCTGCGATCAAAATAATCTTTTTATCGCTATCACTAGATGTGTTGGGTGCGGTACCGATAAGACCGTTAATTGCCGCAACCGTCGCGCCAATATTTGTCCCCTTTGAATCATTGATATACTCAACACTTTCAATAGTTGCAACCCACTGGCACCGATGAACTAAGCCCTTAAAGTTTTTAAGCGTTGCCAGCATACTATCTAGGGGAAACTCTAAGGCCGTCCCCATTGCTAATGCGGCCAAACAATTCATCGTGTTGTGACTGCCACGTAATTGCAATTCATCAACTGGCATTAGTGCGGTGAATTCATACGCTAAGAAAGTTACATTACCTCTGTTAATCAAACCAAAGCCATTGCGATCGGGCCTGTTAAGCCCAAAAGTAATGCGCTTAACACCTTGAGCTAAAGGCGGTTGAGTTAGTGGATCGGCACGATTAATGACAACAGTTTCTGCACCAAAGTATATTTTTTGTTTGGCTCGATGGTAATCGGCTAAAGCGGCATACCTATCCATATGGTCTTCGCTAATATTCAGCACTGTCGATACTGTCGCATCGAGAGTAAACGTACTTTCTAGCTGAAAGCTGGATAGTTCTAGTACATACAAGTCGGCATCGTCCAACAAAAGATCGAGTGCAGGCCTGCCAATATTGCCACCAACTGCAACATTTATACCTGCATCTTTTGCCATTTGACCCAAGAGTGTGGTTACTGTTGTTTTAGCATTTGAGCCGGTGATTGCAACGATAGGTTTTTTAACTTCAGCCTGATGAATGGCACGAGCAAATAATTCGATGTCGCCAATAACACTCGCTCCCGCTTTAATAGCGGCGGCAACCTCGGGAGTTTTCAAATCGATGCCTGGGCTAATGATAATTTCACTAGCAATACTCAACAGCTCTGCGTCTAGCTTGCCAAGCATACATTTAACATCTGAAAATTCTTTAGTGAAATCGTTTATTGCAGGTGGTGCAGCTCTAGTATCCATGACAATAAATGACTTTTTTTGGCGCGACAAAAATCGAGCAACCGAGAGTCCGGTCGCACCGAGCCCTAGAATTATCGTTATTTGTGAACTTGCAATTAGCGACATAATCTCTTATTTAACTCTTTGTCTTTAATATTGATCTTAACGTAGCTTTAATGTGGCTAAACCTAACAAAACTAGCATGACCGTAATAATCCAAAAACGCACGATAACTCGCGGCTCTGGCCAACCTTTTAATTCAAAGTGATGATGAATCGGCGCCATTCTAAAAATACGTTTACCGGTTAGTTTAAATGATGCAACTTGAATGATGACCGACAATGTCTCCATCACAAAGACACCGCCCATAATAAAAAATACAATTTCATGGCGAACAATCACAGCAATCACACCTAAGGCGGCACCAAGTGCCAGAGCACCGACATCACCCATAAACACTTGCGCGGGATATGTGTTGAACCATAAAAAGCCCATGCCAGCGCCTGCTAATGCCGCACAAAAAACGATGAGCTCACCAGCGCCATGAATGTAAGGAATTTGTAAATAAGTAGCAAATCCAACATTACCTACAAGGTAGGCAATAATACCCAAGGCACCACCGACTAAAACTGTCGGCATAATTGCCAAACCATCTAAGCCATCGGTTAAATTAACGGCATTACTAGCGCCCACAATCACGCAATAACTTAACGCAATGTAAAAAATGCCCATGTCGAACATGACACTTTTAAAAAAAGGAATAATTAACTGGGTCTCAGCGGGTACAGATGCATAGGAATACAAATAAATAGCAGCGCCCAGGCCTGCAACGGACTGCCAAAAATATTTCCAGCGCGCGGGTAAGCCCACTGAATTTTTTTCGACGACTTTGCGATAATCATCGACAAAGCCAACCGCGCCGAATACAGCCGTAACAATTAATACTAACCACACGTAACGGTTGGAAAGATCTGACCATAGTAAACTGCTAATAAATATTGCCGCCAGTATCAAGGTACCTCCCATTGTTGGAGTACCTGATTTTTTAAGGTGCGATTGCGGACCGTCACTGCGAATAGATTGGCCAATTTGTAAAATATTCAGGCGGCGAATCATCCATGGGCCCAACAGTAAAGAAATACCCAGAGCCGTCAACACACCTAAAATTCCACGAAAAGTAAGGTACTGAAATACCGCAAAGCCATTATTAAATTGTTGTAAATATTCAGCGAGCCAGACGAGCATTAGTAGCATCTCCTAGTGTTATTAAGCGATCGATAACGACTTCCATTCGGGCGCTTCGAGAGCCCTTAACGAGCACAGTGGTGTCTGCCGATATTACTTTTATTAAAGCCGACACCAGAGCATCCAAAGATACAAAATGTGAGGCGCCGCTACCAAAGCTCTGAACTGCCAGCTTCGACTGTTCACCTATCGCAAATAATCGCTTAACTTTTCGATCAGAGGCGTATTGCCCTATTTCCGCATGCATAGATTCAGACTCATCGCCAAGCTCCGCCATATCGCCAAGAACCAATATTGATTCGCCGTTGACATTCATTAAGATATCAATAGCCGCCTTAACAGAACCAGGACTTGCATTGTAAGTGTCATTGATTAAAACAAAATTTTGTCCAGAGTCGATAACTTCTAGGCGGCCGGGCTCACCT
>JBLIME010000155.1:0-6559 GCA_047638515.1 Pseudohongiellaceae bacterium | reverse complement strand
GGCAGATAACCCCCTAACTTTTTACGCTGTTGACGCATATAAACCATTTCTGGACTATCTTCATCGGGTCGATAGTAGGGCAGGCCCGCAAGCTCTTCATCATTAAAAGGAAGATTAAAGTTATCTCGAAAAGCCTTAAGGTTATCGATGGTAATTTTTTTGACTGAGTGTGCCTCGTTAATTCCCTCACCTGACGAGCCCATACCAAAACCTTTCACGGTTTGGGCTAAAATAACTGTTGGCTGGCCTTTGGTCGCAACAGCTTCCGCATAAGCGGCATAGACTTTACTTGAGTCATTACCACCACGCTGAAGGCTATAAATGTCCTCATCAGACATATCTTTAACAAGTTCTAGAAGCTCTGGATATTTACCAAAGAAATGCTCACGAGTGTAGGCTCCACCGTGGACTTTACAAGCTTGTAGCTCACCGTCAACGACTTCGTTCATACGCTTAATGAGCAAACCAGTTTTATCTTTTTTAAGTAGTGGATCCCACTGACTGCCCCAAACAACTTTAATGACATTCCAACCCGCACCGCGGAACGCGCCTTCGAGTTCTTGGATTATTTTTCCGTTACCACGCACAGGACCATCTAAGCGCTGTAGATTACAATTAACAACAAAGATAAGATTATCAAGTTTCTCGCGTGCAGCTAGTGAGATAGCGCCAAGAGTTTCGGGCTCATCACACTCACCATCACCTAAAAATGCCCAAACTTTACGGTCGGTGTTTTCTTTTAAGATGTCACGTGCAGTTAAGTAGCGTAGGAAACGTGCCTGATAAATAGAGGTAATCGGACCTAAACCCATCGATACCGTCGGAAACTGCCAGTAATCAGGCATCAACCACGGGTGCGGGTAGGAGGACAAACCCTTGCCATCGACTTCACGACGGAAATTATCCATTTGCTCTTCGGTCAAGCGACCCTCTAAGTAGGAGCGTGCATACATACCGGGCGAACTGTGGCCTTGATAATAAATTAAATCACCAAGGCGATCATTGCCATCGGCGTGAAAAAAGTACTGGAAACCAATTTCATACAAAATGGCGGCCGATGCATAGGTGGCTATGTGTCCACCTAGGCCCTCATCGTTGTCGTTCGCGCGCATCACCATAGCCATGGCATTCCAGCGATTGAACGAGCGGATACGGCGGTCGAGCTCGGCATTGCCTGGGCGCTCTGCCTCTTCGGTCTTTAGAATTGTGTTGATGTACGGCGTGTTAATGGCCGAGGAGACGTCGAGGCCTTCCTCCACGGCAAGTGTACTCAAATCAAAAAGAATCTCAGCTGCTTTTTCTTTTCCTGCATGTTTTACTAACGATGAGAGTGCGTCGAGCCATTCTTGCGTTTCAGTATCATGCTGCATGTTTTCTCCTATGTCTCCCAGACTATCTGGAAAATCTATTAAACTTATTTCGAATAATTCGCTTATCTATGAAACTAATTTTCCGTACTATTTTTGACGATATGTCTTGCGACAATTAATTATCGAGAGACTGATGAGCTATTAGTTTGTGCAGGATCATAGCTGAATCCATTGATATTGCCTTTAATACTGAAACCGCTGATGATTATTAAAATATTCACAAATAATACTCAGCACGAAAAGTTTATTTAATACCAAAAAAGAGCCTCACATACTCGAAAGCAAGTGAAGACGGACAAAAATTTACGGTTAGACCCAATAAATAATTGTTGTGGCTGCAAATAAGTACTTGCAGCAACCCATTATAGGAACCTGCTTCTCGTTTTAACTACAAAAAATATTCTCTCTCATCCTAATATTCTATAAAAATATTGTGCGTAACCGCAAGACAATTTGTATAATTGGGTATGTAAAGTTTTAAGTTTGCGTAATATACAAAGTTAAACCTCAAATTAAACTCGGTATTTTTACTTAGTTACCAAAAAATAATTACGGGTATTTGTAAAATTGTTGCCCTTTTTTATAGAGCGTTTGTTCACTATTCAGATCAGGCTCTCTACTGTACTGCCACAGTGCATGCTTTGAAGATAGCATAACTTGTTGATAATACTGCTTGATATCATCCGCCGACACTCTTTCTATGGCATCAATTAATCGCTGGCGCCTGTTGACACGACCGTCACTTTGGGTGATATCACTCCAGTAAATATTTGCGTTTGCCGATAAGCTCGGTGCGGCCTCTAATAATTTAGTAATCACCGCTTGTTTAAAAACTTCAACGTCCTCTGGAATTTTATTACCAAAATCAGTAATGAAATGTGTCACTGCTTTTTGAATTTCGCCGACACTAGCGGTGGGAGACTGCACAACAAAAACCGAGGCAGGCACTTGTTTTAGTCTCAAGCTACCCATAAACACAACATACCCTAGCTGCTGCTCTGTGCGCAATGAAGAGTAGAACGGTGATTGCATCATTTGTCGAAGTACGGACATTTTGGCTTGGTCGCTGACACTATCCGATGGGCTTTGAACATAGAGAATCGCCGCTTGATCATTGTGATCAACATTGCGCACATGGTATTGCATCACATCGCTATCAATACGCATGACCTTAACAGGGGCAATCATACTTTTAATTGAGCCATCAGGCGTGTTTACGTCCAGCGCTTTTGGTTGTTGTAAGCGTTTAGCGTAGGCTTGCCACTGATGTAGCCAGACTTGGTCAAAGTTTCCGTAGTACAGACCTTTTATGCGGGTATCGACACGCCACTGTTGAGCAAAAGCATTGATTTCGTCTAATGTAATGTTTTCTAGCTCTTTAATTTTTTCTAGGTCCGTAAAGTAAGAATCCGTTAGATTGATGGCCAACTGCTTATACAATTGATGGTAAGGCTTACCCTTGTCGCTGTTGCGCAGGCCACGTAATAAATCTGACCTAAGTTGTATAAAGCGCTCGATCGTTATATTTTCTCCGTCTATTTCATCGAGAAACAGATCCATCAAAGCGTAAAGTTTATCGTGATAACCCTCGAGGACAATATCAATACCACGATCATTTTCTCGAATAGAAATTGCCGTATCTGCTAATAAAGCAGAGTAGGTATATTCATTTAAGCGATCCTGGATGAGGTCGGTGTATAGCGACGCCAACACGCTGCCCTTTATATCAGCTGCAATGTGAGGAGACATAATGCGAAAGAAAACCTTCACCTTGGGAGTTTTATAGTCTAAATCTTGCCTTGCCCATAAATTGATGTCTCCCGCCTGCAATCGCGTGAACGACTGCAATGCCGGATCTTTAGCGTACAAACTTATATTTTCTGGGATAAATGGATTTTTAGTGGGCAAAGCAAAACTTGCGGTGAGTTTATTGTCGAGCGCAGGCAAATCGCCACTTAGTTTCTGCTGACTGTAGGCCACTTCGTAGTGGCGCGTGAGTTTATCGGTTTCGACCTCTGGGTACACACTCGTAACTAACACGTTATTGGGCGTTAGCTTTGACAAAAAGCGCTTAATTAATTTAGCATCGTAATTATTAAGCAGGTAGTCACCGCTAATCACCTCAGCGGCAGGATATTGATGTAAATTTGACGCTAGCGACCTCACCGTAGATATTGCTGATGATTTTTCGCGAAACTGGAAAGCAGTTTGAGCCAAAAGACGCTTTTCTTCATAGCGCCACTTTTCTACGCCGTCTTTTTCAATCTGCCCAAGCGCATAAAAAACTAGTGCACGAATTTTATCTCGCTGATGAACACCTGCAGCGGTTAAGCGCATAGAAATATAAAATGCCGATGTACCGTCATTTTTGTCGGAACCACCTGCGGATAAGTTTTCAGCTAATCCCTCGGCTTTTAATATCGATAACAGACTACCCTTACCCTCATGACCTAACAGGTAGCCGATAAAATCGAGGGGTTTTTCTTGATAATATTGGTCAATAGAGGGCAGTAAAAAATTCATCGACATTTGCCGCAACTCTTTAACTGGCTTGCTAAGCACCTCCATCGGCAATTGATCAGGCGCAAACAATGGCTCTAAGGCAGCTATGTTCGTGTCTGTTGAAGTCTCGTGTATTGACAATGATACCTGACTAAAACGCTCGACAACCATCGTTTCAAGCTCGTCGAGGGGTTGCCTGCCAAGCACTACTAAACTCATTTTACTGGCTGAGTAGTACTGTTTGTAAAAAGCTAACAGGTCATCTCTGACATTATCATTCTCCCTATCTGCTAGTGTTACGAGGCTGCCCACACTAAACTTCGCCTCGGGGTGAGCTTGATTGATAACATTGCGGTAAACATCGTAAGAACGTCTAAAGTCATCGCGTAAACTTGCCTGATATTCAGAGTGCACAGCGTTGCGCTCGCGATCTACATAAACGTCATCGAACAGCGGCGCGACAAAAAACTGAGAAAACCGATCGAGAGCATCATTAAGTTTTTTATCGTCAACATCAAAGTAGTAATTAGTATGATGGCTGCTTGTGTAGGCGTTGTGAGAGCCGCCATTATCACTAATAAAAGCTTGGTAGGCATCGGCCTCTGGGAATTTTTTAGTGCCCAAGAAAAGCATGTGCTCTAAAAAGTGCGCTAGGCCTTCACGGTCGACAGGGTCGTGGTAACTACCTACATTAACATCCATTGAGGCGGCGGCTTTATCGGCATTCTTGTCAGAAATCAGCAACACTTTGAGTTTATTTTTGAGAACTAAATATTGATACTGACGATCGTCGATACTACCTTTTTGTACTTTAGTCTCAACAACCTCGCTACCAGTCGCGTCGGCACTAAGAGTAGCCAGTAGAATAAAAATCGAAAAACAACAACGCAACAACTGTAAACGAATCACTGACATTTCCTTTAATACTATTAATATATTACCCACTAATATCTACTACTTAAACGGCTGCTTGGACTATTTACTTCACGGTTATCCGTTTAAGCACTTTTTGCCTGTGTCTTCTCTGCTTGATTCCTACCCGATTCGGCAGCTTCAGTCGCATGAATCCTAGTTGGCCACGCATAGATGATAGCTTTTACTAAAGTTGCCAGCGGTATGGCAAAAAATACTCCCCAAACACCCCATAATCCCCCAAAAACGAGGATAGATAAAATAATGGCAACTGGATGCAGCTTAACCGCCTCTGAAAATAAAACCGGTACCAGAACATTACCATCGAGTGCCTGTATCACCAGATAGACCACAGTAAGAATGGCGAGTTCAGTGCCGAAGCCCCACTGAAAAAATCCAATCAACAGTACCGGCAAGGTTACCACCACGGCACCAATGTATGGAATAACTACTGATAAACCCACGGCTATACCTAGCAGCAATGCAAACTTTAAATCTAGAATAAAAAATGAGATGCACGAAATTACGCCTACAACAATAATTTCAGTGACTTTTCCTCTGACGTAGTTAGCAATTTGTATATTCATCTCTGTCCAAATTTCACTCATCACGGGACGTTTTATCGGCAAGAATGATGCGACCCAGCCCAGCATACCTTTGGAATCTTTTAAGAAGAAAAAGACTAACAACGGCACCAGAATAAAATATAGCAAGATGATTAGTAAAATGGGCAAATTTGACAGCGATACTGACAATATATTTTGACCTGTCTGAGCGAGCTCTTGGCTCACATGAAGAATTAATTGTTCGATTTGCACCTCGTTGATAAACGATGGGTATTTATCGGGCAAATGCAACAACAATTCTCGGCCTTGGGCGAGCATGCTAGGTAGTTCAGAGATTAATTTAGTTGATTGTTGCCACAGTACTGGAATCAGCAGAAACAGCACTAAGACCATCGTGCCTATTAGCAGCAATAATGCAGATGTGACCGCGAGTATATGTGGCACACCTTTAGCTTTTAATGCCTGCACGATGCCCTGCATTAAAAAAGCAAGAACCAGGGCAGTCAAAGCTGGACCGAGGTCATTACCGATTGTCCACAGCACGCAAAAACTCACTATTAGTAGAATTAATAGCAGTACCGCTTCTTCATTGTGAAAATAACGATCTATCCAATTACGAATGATGGGTAACATAAAAAATCATTGTCCTTTTTTTAGGACATAGCGATATTGTATCGCTATGTCTTGATCAGCACTGTTTTGGGAAATACCTAGACACTTGTCAACGACTTCAAATGTCATCATCTGATGCTGAGTCAATTCGGTTAATCGATAAAAATCATTTACCGAACTCGCGTCGCTGCACAGCACCTCAATACACTCGCCAATAGCAATACGGTTTAAGGCCACGCGAGCCATTAACATCGGCGCCGGACAAATTAGCCCAAGGGCGTTAACGCGCTGCTTTACAGGCACTTTTTTCACACTCTTGGGTAAATGATTTATAGGCACTGGACGGTTTTCAAAGCACACAATTATCGCTGCGAAATAAATTAAGCGGAGATCGTAACCACATAGAGAGTAATGCGTCTCAGTTATTACCTAAGTCTAAGTCTGGGCTTAAGTGCACAGTTAAATGGGTCTTAAAACAGCCCTTAACCGGAATCTATCGACTTCAATCAGTCTCCTCGAGCTATCGATCTAAACTTATTAACTCAATGCTGCTAACTCGATACTGCTTATAGAACTCTATCGAGCATTCATCTATTC
>JBLIME010000154.1:0-6590 GCA_047638515.1 Pseudohongiellaceae bacterium | reverse complement strand
AGCTCTAGCCGTTTGTAGACCTATCGCAAGTTTACCAACTTCAGAGCAAGCAACAATTATAATTGAGATTAATCGAATAAAATAATATTAGCAGCAGTCGCGGTACGGCTAACTTCACCAATTTTAGCGCCATGGCCTGTCGCTACTAGTTGACGCCCCACGTCGGCCGCGACCGATACCAGTAAGCCGCCATTAGTTTGGGGGTCGAGTAAGCAGTTAAGGTAGGCCTTCTCTATATTTTTGTGATCGCATTGATCGAGCATCCACAGAAGTTGTGGCATTAATGTGGATTCAAAGCCCTGACGACTTAGCTCAAGTGCACCGGTGATGAGGGGAACGCTGTTCGTTGAAATTGTCATAGAGTACGGTGTGCCTTTTAGCATTTCTAGTGCGTGCCCGATAAGACCAAAGCCGGTTACATCGGTAGCGGCGTGTATATCTTTATTGCCGAGAGCCAAAAAGAACGCACGGTTCGACTGCAGTAAATGCCCCCATAGCGCTTCAACACTTTGAGTGCTAGCGGCACCTTGTGCATTCGCCGCTAGTACAATGCCTGTGCCCAAGGGTTTATTGAGAATCAGCCAATCGCCTTCTACAATCGCGTTTTTTTGCCACGCTGAGACTCCTAAGCCGTTAACCACTAACGCTAAGTGAGTCTCCGCACCCTGTGTGCTGTGACCACCCACTAGGGTAGTTTCGTGGTGAATCAACGTTTCAGTAACGCCCTGCATCAACCGCTTAAAGTCACGTTTTATCAGACGCGGATGCTCAAATTTTAAGTTTGCCCACACCTGTGCACTCGTTGGCTGCAGACCCATAGCATAGATATCGTTAACGGCGTGATGAGTGGCTGCTATCCCCAGCTTATAATAATCGTCACTAAAGGCGCGGAAACCATCAATGCTTTGAAATAACGATGTGTTGTTAACGACGGCAGCAACGGCCGCATCTTCTGCTTGTGTTAAGTCAGTACTAAAGTTTTCATTGGGATAAATGCTCAGTTCTTGGAGTGTATCGCTAAGTAATTCGGGTCCAATTTTACTGCCGCAACCGCCGCAGTGCATGGGTTCGTTATCCATGGTTGGCATCGCAGGTAAGTTTTTAGCAAACAAGGCCATGAATTTTTGGTCGATTTGGTTTTTCCAGCGCCATACCCACTTGCCATTTAAACTAAACCATCCGCGCTGCCCCACTGCAACTTTATCGCCAAGAGCAATCAGCGATAGAAAATCGGTTTGTAGTGACACAGACTTCATTATCTGCCCACTAAAGGCGGCGGTTAAGTTTTTAGTTAAAAACGGTGCACAACGCACGGCGTAGACCCCTGCTTTTGGACGAGGTGATTTGATCATCGCCGCCACATCGCCACAGGCAAAAACATCCTCGTGAGATGTGCTTTGTAAAAATTCATTGACCGCTATAAAACCGTTCGAGTCGGTATCGAGCCCCGCAAGTGTTGGCCATCGAGGCGCGGTTGCTGGCGTGCACCAAATCGACTGATCAATACTTAGGGTTTGGCCGGTGTTCGATTCAAGCGCATTCTTCGTGGCTCGAGACACCCGAAAGTCAGTGACTAATTCAATCTCATACTGCTTTAATGCAAGGGCCACTTTTTTTTGTACATGGCTATGATAGCCGGGAAGTAATTGCGCGCTCGACTGCACCAGCGACAGTCTTAAATGGTCGCCCGCGTGCTTAAATCGATGGGCAATAGCAAGCACCATTTCGATACCCGCAGCGCCACCGCCAACAACCGCCCAATGTGGTGTGGTATGACTATTTTTTTGGCTAAGCAGTTTTTTCCAGCTAGCGGTAAGCTGGCTCACGGGCTTTACGCCAACGCCAAATTCACGTGCACCCGCAACGTCGACATTGGGTGTCGATCCGGTATTAATTGATACCTTGTCGTAGCTAATGCTAGCTTGGTGGTCTAGGTAGACAACTTTATTGACGAGATCAATACCGCTGACGCGACCATGAATTAGGCGAATCTGTCCTGCGTGACAGAGTTTGTTTAGATCTAAGTGAGTTTCTGCCAAGCTGTAATGTCCGGCAATATAGCCCGGCAGCATGCCGGAATAGGGTGTTAGCAGTGTATCGGTAATTAATGTTAGACGTACATTAGCTATGGGTTGCATCGCCAACATGCGCAGTACCAAAGAATGCGTATGCCCACCGCCGATAAAAACTAAATCGTGTTTATACATAGTGATTGTTACTTGTGAAAGCACGAGCAACCGCCTTGTAACCTAGCCAAAGCGTGCCCACGGGAATAATAATACTTTTAAATAACATACCGACAATCAACGTCACCACCGAACTTGATATCTGTGCGCCTAGATCTTCATTCTTGAGTGCGGGAATATCGGCTCCAAAAATTAATTCACTGAGATTAATGTTTTCGATCGATTCTTTTAAGTTTTCAACCACGCGAATAGTTGCCTCTAGCACCGACATGGCGGTCTCTCCCGTGGCATCAAAATAAAGCCAATCGAATAACCACACAAGACCAATTTGAAACACAAAGATAAAGCGTATAAAAATAATTAATAGCGCCCATTTTAAAAGTCGAGGCAACCCATTAGGTTTGAGCCATAAGCTTAGCCCGCACCCAAGCGCGATGCCCGTGAAGACAATTTTGATCGGAAGTGACAGCGTCAACAATAACAAAACCTGTGCAATACCTAGCGCTGTTAGTGTGACTAACAACAGGGCCGAAAATCGCTCAATTAAGTCATTAACGGGGTCGAGAATTTCCCCGATGCTCACGCTGGCGACACCGATGCCGATGTCGGTAGATTGAATCACCGAGATAACCCCATTGAGGCTGCGCACTACACCAAAGATGATGGCATTACTGCTGATACTGTCGGATAAAAACTCTTGTGCGATGCGATCAATTGGTGGCAACCAATTTGCTGCCAGTACCAGTAGAATCCCGAAGCTAGCCAATACTCGGGTTGTATGGGTGAGTTGCATACTTTTACCTCGCCGTTAGCCATTCAATAATCTCGGCATGGGTGCCTTTAAAAATAGTTTTATCGGCTTTTTTCTGGTACTGATACTCATACATTGGATCGTAATATTCACTCAGCAGTGCATTGATAATATCGTCAAAACCAGACCACTGGTTTTGACTTTTGAGTGCGATCATTGCCGCATCTAGGGTGTGGTTAATAAACGTAAAGCGAGCGCCGCCCAAACGTTTTTTAATGCGCAGCACGGCATCCCGAATAAATGCATCTAGTAAATCGTGAGCCGTGTTGGGATCATTTTTTTGATAGTGCTCGAAAGCATCCATAAAATAATCGCGCCGAATGCGGGCAATGCGTTCTTGATAGGGCACCTCGAGTAAAACATTACTGGCAAATTCAGTCGCTGCTAAGTACTCACGTAACACCACAACTTTTCCGATTAAATGCGATTCATCTTCAACCAGCACCGGTGACTTGTCTATTTGAATACGCTTTAACCAAGCGACTGACCAGGCATTTTCGAAATCAATTTGCGCGGGTTGTGGCACAAAAGTTTTACCAAAAGCACTGCCTCTGTGGCAGGCGAGGCCTTCGAGATCGATTGCGTGGGGCCACGCGTTAATCACTTCTGTTTTGCCGCTGCCAGTTCTACCCGCCAATAAAATGAATTGGCCCTCGTTGACTCGCTGATGTAACTGCTCCAACAAATAACTACGCATAGCTTTATAGCCGCCCTCCACATAGGGTCGCTCTATACCAATATCACCGAGCCATTGCTGAGAGATACGCGAGCGCAGGCCGCCTCTAAAACAATACAAGATGCCGTCGGGATGTTTGGTGGCGAAGTCTTGCCACTGTTGGACGCGTTGAGCTTTGATGTCCCCACAAACTAATCGGTGACCAAGTTTTAAAGCGGCGTCTGAGCCGTGCTGTTTGTAACAGGTGCCTACTGCTTTGCGCTCGGCGTCGGTCATTAACGGTGCATTGACACTGCAGGGAAAAGCGCCGTTATTAAATTCAATGGGTGCACGCACATCCAGCATCGGTGTGTCGGATAAAAACAACTGCTCAAAATCGGTGATGGCTTGCAAAATAAGGGCTCGAATAAAGTTAGATAGTGGACGCTAAACATTAACGCTAGGTGTGAATCTTAGGTATTAGTTGTCGGTGAGCTTGACTGTTGACGATGTGTATCAACAGCCCGGTATATCACTGATAAAATTGGGCACGTGATAGCCTGCTAGGACCGCTGGGCGCTTCGCGATATGTCGATACCAACGCTGCACATTTGGGAAGTCACTTAAATTGATTTGTTGCCACTCGAAGCGTGACACCCACGGCCAGGCCGCTATATCGGCAATAGAGTATTCGTCAACTATATAGTCTTTATCTTCTAGCTGTCTGTTGAGCACCTTGTATAGCCGCTTGGTCTCGTCGATATAACGTTTTTTTGCGTAGGTCGAGGCTTCAGGATTGAATTTTGAAAAGTGATGAGCTTGCCCCGCCATTGGCCCCAGCCCTCCCATCTGCCACATTAGCCACTCAATAGTCTGCCAGCGCTTGTTGAAATCACTCGATAAAAATCGACCGGTCTTTTCTGCTAAATATAATAATATAGCGCCCGACTCCATCATGCTTATGCCGTTGTCGTGATCGACAATAGCGGGTATTTTGTTGTTGGGGCTAATTCTTAAAAAGTCTGTTTTGAATTGATCATCTTTAGTGATGTCGATGGCGTGGGAGGTATAGTCCAAACCGGTCTCTTCCAACATGATAGACGCTTTGCGTCCGTTGGGCGTTCCAAATGTATAGAGATCAATCATAGTAGTTTCTGTTTTTTAAAAGAGTCTTTGTAAAGCTTAAATGATTCACACAAGCCTACCCATCAGTATACGGTAATGGATGCGTTAATGTTTGAAGTTGGTGACAGATTACAGAATAAGAGCTTGGGCAGTTTGAAAGTAAGTGACTTATAATCACAAGGGTCTAACTTAAATAAGCGTGAGAATTCGTCTACTTTAATCCTCTCGCTAAGGCGCCAGCATTAGGCTTTCGACGTCTTTAGCCCTGACGAGCTTGGTTGGGCCGTAAAGATTGATATCAAGTATTCGAATCTTAGGCAGAATAATTAAAGTCTAGATTTAATATCTTAAGGAACAAAACCAATTGTCAGAGGACTTAAAACTTCGATCAAAGTTAGGAGTGCAATAGGCAGTGCAGTGACATTTTCCGACTCGTTGTCGTTGCCACTTAGCAGTCTAAAAGTATGAGGCTTTATTGTCGATTTATATCTCAGTTCATTTTAGCTCGTCAGATCCCACTAAAAGGATAATGACTGTCTATAAATTAGCTGTCCTGCGGAGATTACCAATAAGCTGTTTTTTTATTGTAGATTGCGAGTAATGAGGAGTACTAAGCCTTCATTACTCCAATTGACTCGATCATTAAAGGTAAGTGCTTTGCTGTTTTTAATTTACTCCAGCGCCAAGAAATTATAGATGCCCTTAATCTGATCTCCGCGATGATGATTGGCGAAGAGCACAGAGGTTTCACTGTCGGTACATGTTTTTTCAATTAAGGCGGGTTCTAACTGACGGTCCATATCATCCAGTCCTAAACAGGGTTCATCTAAAATCAACAACGGCGAATGTTTCACCATGGCTCTGGCAATTAATAATCGTATTCACCATTATTCCTGTGCCAATCGTCTATAATACCTATGCAGTAAGCCACTGAAAAGCTATCGAAAAGCTATCAGTATCTATTAGCAAGCCATCAGCCAATGCTGTAAAGATGACTAGATCCAAACTATGCGGGTATATGCGTAATATTTATTCTGTCTTGAAGCTGACGAAGTCAACGACACCGACTGACAGATTAACACCCCCAAGTTTTTAGAATGTGGTCCACTTGGCACCCAATCAGGTCAATAAGTACAAGAACTGGTTAGAGACATCCTCTTGGTTTCTATGGACCTTGAAGAATGTGATCCGACTAAGGTCAACGGTCTTGGCTTAATAGCGATTGATTACTCGAACGACTGTCAGCTATTTAGATTCAAATGACTCGCTAACTTCGAAATTTATCACCATAACAGCAAGATGGTCGTAATATTAATTAACTGGGTCGTTGGCTTTTATTGATTTCGGTTTTATATTTGCACTGACAAACGATTCTTCAACTTTTAACTGGGCCCGATTCGGCAATGATATGTTTACTGTAACTGTGGTTAATTCAAAAGGGGGTGCGGGTAAAACTACTCTGTCTACTAACATCGCGAGTTATTACGCGAAGTCGAACTATAAAACCGCATTAATTGATTATGACAGTCAGGGTTCTAGTACTTTTTGGCTTAAACGCAGACCAGAGTCAGCTCCAACTATTCAATCTATCGCAGCTTACAAACCTAGCACTAATGTGACCCGCAGCTGGTTTGTTCGCCCAGAGGCGAACACCCAAAAAGCTGTTGTAGACAGTCCATCAAGCTTAGATGTATTAGCTTTTCGAAATATTTTAACCCAATCCGACGTGATTATTATTCCAGTGCTACCCTCAGCAATTGATATACATGCCGCATCTCGCTTTATTGCTGACTTATTATTAATTGCTAAAGTG
>JBLIME010000153.1:0-6670 GCA_047638515.1 Pseudohongiellaceae bacterium | reverse complement strand
ACTGAATTTTTTGACGAAGAGCGCGGTGAGCGTGCCAAGTTATTTTTATCTCGCATACTTAGTCATTAACCAGCTTTTTATGAAGATGAACTAAAGCGTTAGGTGCGTTTATTTAATCTATGGTCTTATTAAGTGCACGTCTTTATCTGATCAACAGCTAAGCTATGATTAAGATATAGCTCAGCTGTCTTCATTATAGTTTCAACTCTAAAAAGTTAAAGCACTCTGCAACGCTCTTCAGAATACTCCGAACTGCTCTAGGGAATATCTGCTAAATTCTCCCGCAGGCGGTTCACCGCTAACGTTTCTTTACCAAAATCAGAAAAATTTGTAAATAGCATTAAGCTAAGACGATTTAAATTAATTGTCTCGCTCGTAATCCTAGTCTAGGCGATTATATATCTAGATCGTCATTCCCGCGCAGGCGGAAATTTATGTTAAACCGCTGCATCATGTTTGGGATTACCTCTCACCCGACCCCCGACCCCAATTCGCCTTTACTTTGCAATTAATCTTGCACCTAGTCGACAATATTATGTATCCGATGAATATGTCCTAACTGAGCGCCTTGAGCGTTGTGTGCATCTTTATAAATAGACTTTGTTAAATAGGATTTTAATTGCAGAAATAATAAAAGGTAAGTCTACTCGTTAAATGTTAGGAAAGATTTGACTTAAAGGTTTTTTTGAGTTGTTACCGATATAGTAGCGAGTTATTTTGCGAAGTTTCTATTTAAAAGGATACCTATTTTTTAAAAGTTTATACACAGGCAAGGTGCCTCTTGCGTGTGTATAAACATATGTGAAATATATAAAGTTACTCTATACCTATATTGCTTTAGCAGACATTTGCTTGGCGATGTAATCCGCCTGTCGAATGGCTAGCGAGACAATAGTCAGCGTTGGGTTTTCTGCGGCTCCCGTAGTAAATTGACTACCGTCCGATATAAATAGATTGTTTATATCATGAGTTTGTCCATATTTATTACAAACGCCGTCGCGTGGCTTCTCACTCATGCGACAGGTCCCCATGTTATGCGTCGATGGGTAAGCGGGTACAGGGTATACATGATTAGCGCCCGCTGCTTCGTATACCGCCTTACCTTGTTGGTAAGCATGTTCGCGCATCGCAATATCATTGGGGTGGTCACTGAAATGAACATTGGGCACGGGCATACCATGTTGATCTTTTTCCGTCGCATGGGTAGTGATGCGATTAGTCTCTTGTGGCATATCTTCACCCACAAGCCACATGCCTGCCATGTTAGCGTAGTTATCCATTGCCCGACTAAACTCGCGTCCCCATCCACCAGGGTTCAGAAACGCTGCCATAAATGGCAAACCTAGCGACAGCGTCTCCATTTCATAGCCACCTACAAAGCCTCTCGATGGATCATGTATTGACTCGTCGCTAATAATTCCGGCCATGGTAGTACCGCGCCACATCCGCACTGGTTGATCGAAGGTTGCATATACTGAGCCGGTCATATGACGCATATAATTTCGACCTACCTGACCTGAGGAATTGGCCAGGCCGTCGGGATATTTACTCGATTCAGAATTTAATAATAGGCGTGGCGTCTCGATTGAATTGCCCGCAACGCAGACGATACGCGCCTTTTGTTTTTGTTGAACACCCTTGTCATCAACATATAAAACTGCATTGGCTTTACCAGAGTTATCATGCTCAATTTTCAAAACATGGGCACTCGAACGTAAATCTAATTGACCGGTTAATTCAGCATGTGGGATTTCGGTGTTAACCGTCGACCATTTTGCATCCATTTTACAACCTTGGAAGCAAAACCCGAGTTGCCGACAGTGCGGACGACCATCGCGGACTCTACTGTTAATCGCCATGCGTCCTGTATGACAGTCTTTATAACCAAGCTTCTTAGCACCGGCACTCATCACTTTAAAATTATTATTACCGGGTAAGCCTGGGATACCGTTAGTGCGAGTCACACCCATTTTATCTTCAGCTTTAGCGTAGTAAGGCTCTAGTTCTTTTAAGGTGATTGGCCAGTCAAGTAGATTGGCGCCGGCAACCTCACCATAATGTGATTTAGCTCTGAACTCGTGGTCTTGTATGCGCAAGCTCGCGCCTGCCCAGTGAGCGGTGCTGCCGCCCACAGTCTTACAAATCCATGCGGGAAGTCCTGCAAAATCCCTCGATACACGCCAGCTCCCAGAAGTCGTGCGCTTGTCTAGCCAAGATAGTTGTCCAAATGAATCCCATTCATTGTTTGTATAGCTTGCAGCAGTTTCATGCTTGCCGGCTTCTAGTAATACAACGCTAATACCTTTTTGGCAAAGTTCGTTGGCCAGTGTGCCACCGCCAGCTCCGGAGCCGATGATAACAACGGCTGAATCGTCATCTAATGCTATTTTGCTCATGTTGTTCTCCTCAATTATTAGGCTTTAGCGGGACTTGCGTCTGCAGATGGATTTGGTAACCATTCGAGATCTTGAAAACCACGATCAAAGTAACCGCCCTTTTCGTAGGATGAGCCCTCGTAACCAAAGTGTGCCCAAGCCATTTCATTGTTATAGAGAGAAACTACTGAGGTGCCGCGAATTTTTTCGAAGAAGTCAGTATGAGCCATTTTTATGACTAGATTTTCACGTTGTAAATAATCGAGAGAAGCCCAATCACCGTTAGCTTTTTTATCGAGTTGTTTTAGCCCGTCGCGTAACAGTTCACCTACCGCTGGGTCCTTAGCGGCGGCCGCATCTAAATCTTTTACAACTAAGGCGTAGACTGCATCATCTAGAGTATCGTGGGGAAAAATACCGCGAGTGATTTTGAGAATGCCGGCGGCCTCCGACTCGGTAAACACGTTGAGTGGTAGTGCCCAAGATTGACTGGGTGCAAGGGTTGAAATGATGCCAGTGCTAAGAGCAATTGTGCCTAGCAATACACCGCTGCCTGTTTTGAGAAATTGACGCCTGCTGAGACCATCTGGAGCATTTGTTTTTACTATTATATTATTCATGCTGCCTCCAATTAACTGATGTGATTAAACTGCTTTTGATGTGTTATTTGATGTCTTTATTATCGTTATTGTTACTAATGCTACTGTTGTTATTGATAGTGCCCATGTCGTTGCAGCACTTCTATTTTATAGCCATCGGGATCGGTGATAAAAAAGAAGCGGGCAATTAAATTATTATCGGGTGCAAACGCAACAATGTCTGTAGGTTTTAAATTAAGATCAGTGAACCGCGAATGTTCGGCCTCCAGATCATCGACACACACGGCAATATGACCGTAACCTGTACCGTGAGTATATGGCGTTGTCTCACCTTTATTGAGAGTTAATTCGATTTCCATATCATTTTCTTTATTGCGTAAATAAACCAACGCAAATGATTCAAAATCGAGCTCATAGTCAGGTACTAATTCGAATGTCTTGTAATAAAATGATTTTGAAACCTCGAGATCAAGAACTCTAATCATTGCGTGTATAATCTTTGCCACAATTACTCCTAACTGTTATTAGTTATTATTAGTCAGACTAGTATAGAGCTACAAAATTATGAAGTGGTAGTAATCATGTACTACAAATGCATCATTTCTTAGTTAATGGGCAACAATTGATAGGTATTTATTATTTTATAACTATTTGATTTATAAATAAAAATTAAGATTTTCTGCGGTTGATAGAGGAACTGTTTGATAATATGGAAAATTTGTCATAATGTGGTTGTTAATAATAATTAAAATTATCAAATCGACGTAAATATTTAGTTGCTTCGATGCGTTAAAAAAGGCTAAGTGATCATTATGTGTCAAATTTATGCAAGTGCTGCACCCGAACGCTACGACAGCCAAGCACACTCTATACGCATTCAAGGATGTGTAACGAGTATTCGACTTGAAAAAGAATTTTGGAATATTTTAGATGAAATGGCTGTTCAAGACTCTAGCACCACGTCAGAGTTAATTAATGTTCTCTATTACGAAGTTCATCAAAATTTTGGCGAGGTGCGCAACTTTACTTCATTTCTTCGAACCGCCTGCACTATTTATTTAACGCGAAAAAATAGTACCCCAGCGGCACCTCCGATCAAAAATGAAGTGAGCGAGTCAGTAGACAGAATTTGATTGTTGTCATTTATAAATTGATATTTACTATGTTATAGATACTCGTTGTTGCCAATAACTCGAGCGGCGAGTGATTACCTATAATACATTTTGATAATTTTTCGTAAACACGTCATTCGATGCTAATAAAAAAATCTGTTGCTACCAATAGGGCCATAGGCACTGTGATCATAAGTCCGATTAAACGCTACTGTTTTCTTATTGTTAACCGCTGTTTAAACGTTGTTAAGTTAAATGTAATAAACTGATTCACTGCTTTACAGTAAGGGTTCAGCTTACAACAAGGTCGCTATTTTAGTTATTAACGTAAGACCGAACTTGTGGGACTTGTATCAAATATTCAAAAGTTTCAGCCTCAATGTAGACAGTATAGGTTACAGTCGACGACACAAGTACATCGTTTATGGATCAGTGAATGTTCGTTATAGAATCTCCTTCAATTACAGCTAGTGGCCGCAAGCGAATTTTACGACGGCGTTAATGCTACCCACCTCAAGTCGAGGGACGATGCTTGTGCCCGTCACGCAGGAGTTATTCAGCAGAATGAGCGTCAACATAGCAGCGGCTGTCAAAGAATAAGCTGCGCGTGATTTGTGTTGCAGTAAAGCATTAATGGCAAGACCTTTGTTCAAGTGTGCCTCAAGGCCTTAACAGATATCAGGTATCAAGCACTAGGTATTAGATATCAGGTATCAGGTATTAGGTATCAGGTATTAGGTTAGTTATCAGGTTAGTTATCAGGTATCAGTAGCCAGGTATTGGCACTGCTGTTTGTATCTGTTTACTGTTATATCTACGCGGCCACTTTCATCTGCTGAACCAATCAGAGATAATGATTAGTAAGGGCGCGTGCTCCCCACCGGGTACCTTTTAAGTGAATATGCATAGAAGTTATTGTCCTCAGCTATAGTGGATCGATAGTTGATAGCTAGTAAGCCCTCACAATAGCGACAAAAAAGTTATAGAAAAACTAAACTAGTAACTTATCAAGCTGAAGTGCTTTAACGGCGTCTCGACAGGGCATCGATTGCACTTTAACTGTGTAAATATCTTCCTCTCATTATTCGATATCGGCGATTTTTATGACCAGCTCAATTATTTTTGACTCATCTCAAACAGCAAAAGATAAACTAGTCATCTTTGATACGACACTTCGTGATGGTGAGCAAAGCCCTGGCGCATCCATGACTAAAGATGAAAAGGTGCGCATTGCTAAAATGCTTGAAAAAATGCAAGTCGATGTTATTGAAGCCGGCTTTGCAATAGCCAGCCCCGGCGATTTTGAAGCAGTGAAGGCTGTTGCTGGTGCGGTCAAAGACTCAACTATCTGTAGTTTGGCCCGTGCCGTGCCCGCAGATATAGATCGAGCTGGGGAGTCTATTAAGCCCGCTAATCGTGGGCGTATTCATACCTTTATTGCGACATCTCCCATTCACATGAAGTACAAGCTGCAAATGCAACCCGAGGCTGTGCTTGAGCAAGCGATTAAAGCGGTCAAGCATGCACGCCAATATACGGATGATGTCGAATTTTCTTTAGAAGATGGTAGTCGCTCTGAGTTTGAATTTATGTGCCGCATTATCGAAGCCACCATCAATGCCGGTGCAGGTACGATTAATATTCCCGATACCGTCGGTTACGGTGAGCCCGAGGAATATGGCGAAATGTTTCGCCGTGTGATCGAGAATGTGCCTAATTCTGATAAGGCCATCTTCTCAACGCACTGCCATAATGACCTAGGCTTGGCTGTTTCTAATTCTTTATCTGCAGTAATGAATGGCGCACGCCAAATTGAATGTACCATTAACGGCTTAGGTGAGCGCGCGGGTAATGCGGCATTAGAAGAAGTGGTGATGGCGATACGAACGCGCCATGATATCTACCCCGTGACCACACAAATAGAGATACAACACATAGTGCCCACGTCTCGATTAGTCTCAAGTATTACCGGGTTTCCGGTTCAGCCCAACAAAGCCATTGTGGGGGTGAATGCTTTTGCGCATGAATCGGGAATACACCAAGACGGTATTTTAAAGCACCGTGAAACCTACGAAATTATGCGAGCCGAAGACGTGGGTTGGAACGCTAATAAATTAGTTTTAGGCAAGCATTCTGGCCGTGCTGCGGTAAAAGCACGCTACGAGCAATTAAGTATTCAATTTGAATCTGACGAGCAATTTAAAGCCGTTTTTAATCGTTTTAAAGAGCTGGCTGATAAAAAACACGAGATCTTTGATGAAGACCTACAGTCTTTGATTAGTCACGTTGAGTCTGTTGCTGATGTTTATCAGTTTGAAAACATGGAGATTCTGTGTAAAACCGGCCAAAAACCTCATGCAAGCCTTAAACTAAGTATTGCTGGCGAGCAAAAAAATACCGATGCAGAAGGCGCAGGCCCAGTTGACGCTGTATTTAAAGCAATCGAGAAGCTTGCTAATAGCCAAGCGGTGTTGAAGTTATATTCAGTGAACGCGATTACCGCAGGTACCGAGGCACAAGCGGATGTTACCGTGCGCTTAGAACTCAAAGGTAATATTGTCAACGGCGTCGGCGCTGATATTGA
>JBLIME010000152.1:0-6701 GCA_047638515.1 Pseudohongiellaceae bacterium | reverse complement strand
TTTTTTGAAGAAAAATGTCGTCAGCAAAACGAATTAGATGACAGCAAAATGACATTTATAGATGAATTTTTTTAAGCTATACGGTGAAATTTGATCGTTTGTTTCGACGGGACATAATCTTTAATATGTCATTCATGCACTCAGATGCAGCCAACCAATCAAGACTACCCAGGGGTTCACATGAACATAGATACGACTACTTATGTAAAAAATGATTTAGGACAAGTTGATGTTAATTACTATGTGCAAAAGGCTCACAGCTTGAGAGCTGAAGCTTTGTCTTCGCATTCATGCAGCCTTTGTGCAGTTATTAAAGAGCGCCTTACAGCAATGATGAACAGCTGGATGCTCTAGCTGTACCTTTTATTTTTGACTCGTTTAACCATCTCTATATTAAATTTTTTAGACATTATTTGATATAGCTTTAGGGGCAGACATCTGCCCCTCTTTTTTTCCTTCGCCTCAAAACCACTCTGTATAGTCACTTTATAAAGTCACTATATTAAGTAACCTTAGTAACACCCGCTCTACTGTTGAATTTGATAATTTCATTATCGGTAAGTCGAGGTCCGCTCGACATCTCTTTTGGTGCTTATACTGTGCTTATATTTTATTGCTTAGTTTGCAACACACACCATAAGCTAACACGCTTACACCAATGACTAACCAAAGCAGATATTCTAGCTCATGCGGGAATTGATTAGCGGCGCCATGTCCCGAGTGCGCAGCGCTCACTATCGAGAATAAAATTGACGGTAGTGTCACTAGAACTTGTATAGCGAACCGATATGATTTCTTCATTTATATTCCTTGAGTCTATGTAAAAGAGCTGGCTTAATGCGTTCGGGTCGTTCATCTTTTTAATAACATCTTATCGATAGCTTTTGTTGATTATTTTTCAGCATCAAGCATGCCTGCATCAATAACAAAGTCGATTATTTCTTGTAGCCCCTGCTTTGTTTTTAAGTTGGAAAATATGAATGGTTTGTCACCTCGCATTTTTTTCGCATCGCGCTCCATCACCTCAAGCGAGGCACCAACCATTGGGGCTAGGTCTATTTTATTAATAATTAATAGATCTGATTTAGTGATACCAGGGCCTCCCTTACGTGGAATTTTATCACCAGCCGACACATCGATCACATAAATAGTTAGATCCGACAGCTCGGGACTGAAAGTTGCACTTAAGTTATCGCCACCACTTTCTATCATTACCATATCAAGATTTTCATGACGTTTACAAAGATCTTCGACTGCGGCTAAGTTCATTGATGCGTCCTCACGAATTGCCGTATGAGGACAGCCACCGGTCTCAACACCGATGATCCTATCTTCACTTAAAGCTGCGTGAGCGGTCAAAAACTTTGCATCTTCTTTGGTATAAATATCATTGGTAACCACGGCAATATTATAGCGATCGCGCATGGCAATACACAACTCACGCAGTAGTGCAGTCTTCCCTGAGCCCACTGGACCACCGACGCCCATTCGTAATGTTTGTTTTTTCATAACACCTCTTTTTGTCCGCTGTATTTATAAAATCCCACTTAACTTATGATCTAAACAGTCGTGAATACTGAGTTTCATGCCAAGCGCTTGCCATCGCTAAACCTGGAAGTGAGGCACCGATATCACCATCGTCAACTGTCTTTGCCTGAGCTATGATTCCGTGTGTATTGTCCCCCAAAGCGATTAATAATTTTTGTGCGGCCGTTTGGCCTAAAGGCACTAGTTTAGTCGCCGCGGTAATTTGATTTTCTAACCAAGACCAACAGTAACCCACCAATATACTGTCATCATTAATTTTCCAATAATTAGCCGTTAGTGCGAAAGCGGCGATAAAACTAATCGGCTCGTCGTCTAGAATATTTTTCCAAAAACTCAGATCTAACTCCAACTGTTTTAACAAGCGCATGAGTGCTGCACCCATTGCAGTTTCTGTCAAAGATAATTCACTGGTTTCACGACACGCTAGTACTGTTGCATTCCAGTAGATGAATTTTTGACTGTCTTTATTTTTTATTGAATCCGTTAGGCGCATCAACAATGGCAGGTCTACAAGCGCAATAGAGTTTTCAAATAATAACTCACACCAATCGAATGTTTGCTCGGCATTATTTATCCAGCCAGCATCAACGGCATACTCTAAACCTTGTGAAAAGGCATAGCCACCCACGGGTAAACTTGCACTGCTGAGTTGCATCAACCGCAATAGATTTGTCTCAGTGTTCGTGATCATGATGGTGATGGCCTGTGTAGCCTGGTGCATAGGCACCGAGCTCGGGTATAAATACTGCTGTTTTTTTGGTGACGGTTAAGCCCAGCAGTTGTAACATTTCTTCTAATACATAATCGGGTTTAATTCTTAACTGATGCGCTAACACTTGAATTTTTACATGCCGATTACCCAAGTGGTAGCAGGCCTTACTGAACCTCTCCCAATCGCTACAGCTAGCTTCTGTCACGACTTCTAGAGCACCAACTACTTCGATGATTTGTCCACACTCAGTTTTTAAACACTCCCCGACCAATAAGGCCTTACCCCGCTTTAAAAATACACGAACCTCGACACCATTTTTTGATATTATTTTAAAGCGACCTTTTTCACGGTGGTCGTGGTCTAAAATAATTTGATCATCGGCCCCATGGGCCTGATCTAACCGCTCATAAACTGTTACGAACATACTATTGCCTGTTTTATTAATACGAAAAGTAGGAACTCACGTTTAATGACATGTCTTAAAATAGACTGTAAAGCTGCGATAATGGCAACCAGTCAGCCGGCTCACAGGTAAGCAGGTCACCGTCAGCACGCACTTCATAAGTTTGCGAATCAACCGTTATAGTTGGCATATAATTATTGTGGATCATATTGCTTTTGGTAATTGTGCGCGTGTTGCGGCAGCTAACAAAACGACGTTTCACGTCAAAGCGCGAGCCAATATCAGCATCGATAGCTGCTTGACTGGTAAAGGTAACGGCAGTATGCCGTGGCGCATCACCAAAGGCTCCAAACATATAGCGATAATGGACGGGCTGAGGTGTGGGAATAGAGGCATTCGGATCGCCCATTTGGGCTGCAACAATAAAGCCACCCTTGATAATCATGGCGGGTTTAATGCCAAAAAAAGCAGGCTTCCACAACACCAGATCGGCAAGTTTACCAATCTCAATAGAACCAACTTCGTGGTCAATACCGTGGGTAATCGCCGGGTTAATGGTGTATTTTGCAACATAGCGCTTCACCCGAAAATTATCGTTGCGCTCACTGTCTCCATTCAAGGGCCCCCGCTGCACCTTCATTTTATGCGCGGTCTGCCACGTGCGTGTTATCACCTCGCCGACTCGACCCATTGCTTGAGAATCCGACGAGATCATACTGAAGGCACCTAAGTCGTGCAAAATGTCTTCCGAGGCTATAGTTTCTTTACGAATCCGCGAGTCGGCAAAGGCCACGTCCTCGGGAATATTAGTATCGAGATGATGACAAACCATCAACATATCTAAATGCTCATCAACCGTATTAATAGTGTAGGGACGCGTTGGATTTGTTGACGACGGCAAAACATTGAGCTCCCCACAGGCGGTAATGATATCTGGAGCGTGGCCACCACCGGCACCTTCGGTATGGTAGGTATGGATGGTTCTACCTTTGAATGCAGCTAAAGTGTCGGCTACAAAGCCCGACTCGTTGAGAGTATCTGTATGAATGGCCACTTGGACATCGTATTTTTCTGCCACACTCAAACAGTTATCGATTGAAGCGGGCGTTGTTCCCCAGTCCTCATGAAGCTTTAGACCACACGCTCCCGCTTCTAACTGCTCCTCTAGAGGTAGCGGCAAACTGGCATTGCCCTTACCTAGAAAACCAAGATTCATTGGCATAGCTTCGGTAGCCTGCAACATCTTACCCATATTCCAAGGCCCCGGCGTGCAGGTTGTCGCGTTGGTACCGGTTGCAGGACCGGTGCCTCCACCGAGCATGGTCGTCACTCCCGACATCAATGCCTCTTCAATTTGCTGCGGACAAATAAAGTGGATATGGGAGTCGACACCACCCGCCGTAAGTATCTGTCCCTCGCCTGCAATCACCTCGGTACCAGGGCCGATCACAATAGTTACATTGCTTTGTATATCGGGATTACCGGCTTTACCGATACCTGCAATGCGGCCATCTTTAATGCCTACATCGGCTTTAATAATACCCCAGTGATCGAGAATAGTGGCGTTGGTGATAACGACATCGACCACCTCAGCAGCCACTCGCTGACTTTGACCCATGCCGTCGCGAATCACTTTACCGCCGCCA
This sequence comes from Pseudohongiellaceae bacterium, assembly GCA_047638515.1. Classification (GTDB taxonomy): domain Bacteria; phylum Pseudomonadota; class Gammaproteobacteria; order Pseudomonadales; family Cellvibrionaceae; genus CANLBN01. The sequence goes on along the minus strand of JBLIME010000152.1, from coordinate 2,392 downwards.
AACTTTACTTCTTCACCGTAGAGCGTGTGATCCTTTTCAATCTCAATTAATAGCGCAGTGTTACCGAGGCGCACACGGTCGCCGGTAGTCGGGCCAAACATTTGCGCATAGGCGACTTTATCCATACGAGTCATTCACCTTCTCCCTGCTCTGTTGGTAGAGGACTCGAGAGTAATGTACTTGAGGATATCGGATCTAAAGGGCCCATAACCTCACCGCGAAAGCCATAAACAACTCGATCTCCACCAAAAGCCACTAGCTCGACCTCGCGGTCTTGACCGGGTTCAAAACGCACGGCAGTGCCCGAGGCAATATTTAGGCGAAAACCCTTGGTTTTTTCACGATCAAAACTTAAAAAAGAATTCGTCTCAAAAAAATGGTAGTGAGAACCGACTTGAATAGGTCTGTCACCACTATTTTCGACACGCACCGTTAATGTTTCTCGACCTACGTTAATCTCGATAGTGCCCGCATCAATAATGAGCTCGCCAGGCACATAATAGTTTTCGAAAAAGAGTTGACTCATATTACATCTCCATTAATTAATTGGATTGTGCACGGTGACCAGTTTTGTACCGTCCGGGAATGTTGCCTCGACTTGCACTTCACCAACCAATTCTGCAACGCCATCCATGACATCGGTGGCAGATAAAATCTCTTTGCCGTAACTCATCAACTCTGCAACAGTTTTACCATCGCGTGCGCCCTCCATAATTTCCAAGGTGAGGTAGGCAACGGTCTCCGGATAGTTAAGTTTTAAGCCGCGCTTTAATCGACGCTCAGCTAGCAATGCCGCTGTAACTATGAGCAATTTATCTTTTTCTCTAGGGAGCAGGTCCATATTTTTACCTTTATTGCATGCTTTGCGTATTTAAAAATCAGGTCAACCAGATACGCGGCTCACAGGCTTTTAGCTGAATTAAAGCGGGTCGAAGATAGTGCCATAACAAGGTAAAGCCCTTGCGTGCTTGAAACGCACTATCGCCCAAATATCGAGCAACACAACAATCATTCACCCACGTGATGCTGATGACCTTGTCAAAATTTTCTGAAACTAGCACAGCACGCAGCTCTTCAGTTAATTTTTCTCTGCGTTTATTGTAATCAGTATTTTCAAAAGTCCCCGCGATAAAAAACCCACTGACGACCTTATTTTGCATACCCGCTTGACTCGTAAACAAACGCTCTTTATTTTTTTTAGCTTCGTCTAACTTATCGACAATAAGATTATCAATAAATAGCGGTTTATTATCTTTCTCGATGCGATAACGCTGCTTAAAATAGCCTGACTCAAAACTCTCACCCCGTGCAGGCAGACCGAAGCAGGTAATCTCCCACGCAAAAATACGACTGTTAGCATGCAGAGTAATCGTTGTATCTAACTCGGCATGTGCTTGGTTATAAACGATGGCCTCCATCGGAAACCATTCTAGGATCGCATTTTCTTTGAGGTTCAACCTAGCCTGTTGACGCTGAAGCGGAAATTTTTTACGCGCCTTGTACATACGCATGGCCCCAGGTGTCGTGATGAGGCCTTGAGCTCCCGCCTCTAACTCAAGCTCAAGTGTCAGCGTGTCGCCCGAAACTAGACCACCAGGTGGATGTAACAGATACACGTGTGCAACATCTGCCCCCTCGGGATAAAAAGGTTTCTGTACATAGAGTGGGCCACGGTGTCGATTGCGTGTGAGGCGAGTACCGCGCTGATTAACTTTACTAAAAACTAAGTTTAAATCTGCTGGCCAGTGCCAGTTAGGGTCATGAGTGACTTGACTAACCCTTGTTGCGGTCGAGGTATGCACCATATAGTTATACTTTCTCTTTATAAATTTATTTCAATGAGGGTTGCACAATCAATAATTATTGCTACAGTGCAAGATCATTTAAATTCATTATTTGAATAAACTTATAATTTATCTCAGCATTTAGAACTACCCATGTTGTCTACCAACATAATTTATTATAACAAAATATTACTTTTGGGTATGACTTAAACAGAACATTTAAGTACGTCATTTGACGTATTTTTTCTTGATCTAGCTAATTGTGCGTTGTGACGGGGTCTGATTTGAAGTAAAAAAATAGCTTAAACTGCACATCAAAAAAACGTTAGGCCGTTCAAGTTATTGACTGAATCTGCAAGCACAACAAGGCATCGCCTTAAACCTTATATATCAATAGGGACTACTATTAGTCATGGCTAACGTTAGAAACTATTACTTACATTTTATAGAATAAATTTTATATTTGTTTCATCATTAGAACATAAATCTAAAATGAACCGTTTTATGTAAGTGTTAAGTTGGGCTTTACTTTATTTCTGGGGATCTAGATTTGTGCATAGCGATATTATGTGAGTAGTCGTTAGCTCTTTTAAATCTAGTTTTTTGTT
>JBLIME010000151.1:0-6803 GCA_047638515.1 Pseudohongiellaceae bacterium | reverse complement strand
TGTAATCACTGCCTTAACGTCTATGGTTGTATCTAAGCATTTGTGCGCAATACTAACACTTCTACTGATCACTTCCACATAAGTAACCACATTGGACAATGGCATTAGAGAAAGCATTCTAGAAAGTACTAGGGAAAACATTGGCCAACAGCAACGGGGTTGCCGGGGCTCTATGAATTTCATGAGGTCGCCAGCTCAAGATGAGATCGTCATTTGAAGGATGAGTGAAGACTATCACCCTAATAACCAGTACAAAAGGATGGCAGATAACGCTAAAGTGCGATCAAAACCATCACTCAAAAACTAGGTCTCGCTCTTTACGGCAGCTTATAGGCAACAGGCACCCAATAGGTTACTGCTACAGTATTTTTATTAAGGACTGATATATCGAATTGGGTATTCGCGCTGGTTTCATTTTATTATTGAGTGTTTGCACGCAAGCTATTTTTACAACAGCTTTACACAGCAACTGATCAGATCTTCGGATTTCTTGATAGAAAACGACGTAGGTTTTAGCTATTTTTTGCACGCGTGACGTGGCGATGATTTCATCGTCTAATTTGGCGGCTGCCAAGTAGTCGATATCGGCGTGACGCACAACTAATAAAAACTCATCGTCTAATACCGCGGCTTTACCGAAGCCCATCGAACGCAATAATTCGGTGCGACTACGCTCCATATATTTTAAGTAGTTGACGTAATAGACAATGCCACCTGCATCGGTGTCTTCAATATAGACACGAATCGCTAGGCTAGACTCACTATGAGGCAGTTCGCTTGTTGGGGAGTGATTCATTGATGGCTATCCAATAACTTTGTAAAGCGGGCTTTTGATTGATCGAGTCCGTGACGATGAATGTACCGCTAAGCCTAAAGTCGACACCGCCCTTTGTGCCAACTGCCGCAGTAACCGAGCGGCCAGAGATAATAAAGCCTTAGGCCACGGCGCTATTGCTAGCAGCAGCGATGTTCGCGTACGTGCATCGGGAAAGTGAAAAAACCATCACTTTTTTGACGGGCTGGTTAAATCAGGCAAACCAAAATGCTCATAAGCTAACGCCGTTACCATACGACCTCGCGGTGTTCGATTAATGAAGCCCTGTTGAATCAAATAGGGCTCCAACACATCTTCAATGGTATCGCGCTCTTCACTAATGGCTGCCGCCAAACTATCTATACCTACCGGACCGCCGCCAAACTTATCGATCATAGCAAGTAGTAGTTTGCGATCCATATTGTCAAAACCAATCGCATCGACACTCAACATATTAAGAGCTTTGTCCGCCATATCGTTCGTTACATGACCATCACCTTTGACCTCGGCATAATCGCGAACTCGACGCAAAAGACGATTGGCAATTCGAGGTGTGCCGCGAGCACGCTTAGCAATCTCATAGGCGCCCTGCGGATCCACGGAGACTCCTAAAAGCTTAGCGGAACGACTTACGATGTGCGTAAGGTCCTCTACGTTATAAAACTCAAGCCGCTGCACAATACCAAAACGATCGCGCAAGGGCGATGTTAATAAGCCCGCTCGAGTAGTCGCACCTACGAGAGTAAAGGGCGGTAACTCTAATTTAATGGACCGCGCGGCCGGACCTTCACCGATCATAATATCAAGTTGGTAATCCTCCATCGCAGGGTACAGCACTTCTTCTACCACTGGCGACAAACGATGAATTTCATCAATAAATAATACATCACCGGGCTGAAGATTTGTCATTAAGGCGGCTAGGTCACCAGCTTTTTCTAGAACGGGGCCTGAGGTAGATGTCATCTCAACACCCATTTCGTTGGCAATAATATTAGCTAGCGTAGTTTTACCGAGCCCTGGTGGGCCAAATATTAAAGTGTGGTCTAGGGGTTCGTTACGCTGTTGCGCAGCGCGGATAAAAATATCCATCTGCTCGCGAACTTGTGGCTGACCCACATAATCGGCCAGCTGTTTGGGCCGAATCGCTCGATCCTGTCGCTCTTCTTGCGGCATCGCCACCGGCGTGATCATGCGCTCGGCTTGTAGGTTATCTTTAGTGATCATGCTTATCCCGCTAAACTTTTCAGTGCCAAGCGAATTAACTCTTCGCTAGTGTTAATAGTCGCACCTTTTTGCACACGCGCAATTACTTTAGCTGCGTCGGTCGGTTTGTAACCTAGGGCAACCAAAGCACTCTCGGCATCCGCAGTCATAGCAGATTGCGGTGAGGCTTGAAGATTACTACCAAAGGTTGCCCGCGTGGAGTCAAGTGACTCCCAGCCTTTAAGACGGTCTTTGACTTCTATAATTAAACGCTCGGCAGTTTTTTTGCCCACACCAGGCACGCGAACTAGTGCGGCACTATTATCCTCAATAACGCACTGTACAAACTCATTTACCGGCATCCCCGACAAGATAGCCAATGCCATCTTCGGCCCAACACCACTGACTTTAATCAAGGTGCGAAACAGCTTACGCTCATCTTGAGTATAAAAGGCGAACAGTTGATGGGCGTTTTCTGACACCGACAAGTGTGTATGCAATGTAACCTGTTCGCCAATCGCTGGCATTGGATAAAAACTCGTCATCGGAGCTTGTGCCTCGTAACCCACGCCACCGACATCAACCAATATTTGTGGCGGTTGTTTTTCTATAATAGTGCCTTTTAATCGACCAATCATAATACCTGCCTATCACCTTCTTCTTAATATTATTGAGTAGAAGCTTTTTAATTGCATGCCTCGATTTAAACACCCGTCATAAATGCTGGTGACTTGATGACTAGCTTGTTAAATTTCACACTTAAAATCATCGCGCTTGCTATTAGTAAGCGCTTAAACCACACGACCGCGCCTGAAACGTGTTCCCCTTGCAATCGCAATTAAGTGTTGTTGGGTATTGGCGTGACAAATAGCAACCGCAAGAGCATCTGCTGCATCTTCTTGGGGTGTTGCCGAGAGTTTTAATAACTGCTTAATCATATGCTGTACTTGAACCTTATCGGCAGCACCTGAACCCACAACAGACTGTTTAATTTTTTTCGCCTCGTACTCGGCAACGGGCAAATGACAACTGGTAGCGGCAACAATAGCCGCACCACGAGCCTGCCCCAATTTTATGGCCGAGCCTGCGCTTTTTGACATAAATACGCTTTCTATGGCCATTTCTTGGGGACAATATTCCTCAATCACTTCAAGCAAACTTGCAAAAATAACTTGTAAGCGCTCGGGTAGCTCGGCTTTGGGCAAGCGAATCACGCCACTTGCTATGTATTCGCAACGTCCCCCTAAGGCATTCACAAGTCCAAAGCCTGTTTTAAGTGAACCGGGATCGATGCCTAAGATGATAGCCACTGTTTTTATATCCAGTATTTTTGTTTGAGTATCCTAGGATAAGGAATAGAGGTCAAGATTTTTCTAATCAGAATAGGAGGGCTGTAACGAAGGCTTCGATAAGCGGAGACAAATTTAAGTTCGCCAGCATCACTTCTCACATAGTGGCAGGCTTGAAATAATCGGCGTCATCGGACTATTATAACAACAGGTCTGTGGATGGTTCCCATAGGCATGGGAACCAAAGAAATTTTTAGCTGGTTATCGCTAAGGCATTGATTTAATAAATCTCAGAAAATATGACTGGGCATAAACTAGCCAACTTGGCGCGGCATCACCATCGCCAACAAACTCAAGTTGAGGGTGCTGTGAAACAACGTCTCTTAAGGCATATTCCTGAGCGGGGTAAACATCGACAAAAAAGATATGCTTACCTTGGCTCAGTATTTTTTGAAACTTCTTAAATTCATGGTTGGGCTCCTGTATCCCTCTCAACCCACCCTCCCATGTAGAAAAACCCAGTATAATCACGGCAAGGAATATAGCCGGCATCCAACCAACAAGGGAAGTTGTCCAATCCATAAGGTAAAAGCCACCTAAAACGATAACAGCACCGATTGAACCAATCAAAAAACCCACAAAACCAGAATGAATAATATCTCTTTTTGAAAAATCACTCACTTCGTGTAGGTGATGAGCCTGGGCATCTGCGGTTGTATCCTCTCCACTGAATACATGAAGCTGTGGCGCATCGATGCCTTGCTCCATTAATTCAGTTTCAACGCGCTCTAAATCTTCTAGATTATTGCTGATGTAATAATGTCTAATCATAACGATTCTTCTTTATTGTTATTAGCTTATTAATTTTTAAAATCTGTAGAGAAACATATATGCAGTGATTAATTTAAATATGCAATTAATCAGCACCATCACCAAACTATCATCATTGACTATACTCTTGCTTAAATTAATCTGCTAACGAATCAAAGAATTTTTTTTAATAATAGGTTGTTTTTAATTATAAAAAAATATAAAAGATTATGATATAACTTTTCTCTGACTTTACGTAGGGGTGTTACTCAGCTATATTGTTATTTGTAAATAATAATATAGCTTTTCTTAACATTAAAAAATACATACTGATTTAACTTCAAAAATAACGTCGCTAATTAATAGCGAAAGTATTGGGTGAGCTTGTGAATCAAACGATTGAAGGAACATATAATTATTTTAGTGATTATTTTGAATTAACAAAGCCAACTATAGGACTTTTAGTTATATTCACTGCCTTTGCCAGCATGCATTTAGCGGCAAAAGGATCCCCGGATCTGGACATCGTTTGTTTTGGATTGATCGGAATTGGATTAGCCTCTGCTGCGAGTGGCGTTTTAAATAATTATGTTGATCGAGATATTGATCCACTAATGAGAAGAACTAAAAACAGAGCTTTAGCGGCTGGAAGGGTGTCTAGTGTCAGCGTATTATTTCTAGGTTTTTCTCTCGCCTTAACATCATTTATAATACTAACTACTCTTGTTAATTTAAAGTCGGCTTTATTAGCTATATTCATTATATTTTTTTATGTTGCCATCTATTCTAAGTGGTTAAAACGAACTACTTATTGGTGCACTGAAATAGGCGGTATCGCCGGCGCTCTTCCACCCTTAATTGGGTGGATTGCAATCACTAACTCCATCAGTTGGGAAGTAATCCCTTTATTTTTATTATTATTTTTGTGGCAGCCACCACATTTTTGGGCCTTGGCGCTATTAAAAACAGATGAATATAAAAATGCCGGTATACCCATACTGCCTGTCGTTAAGGGAGAGCTATCTACTAAACGTCGCATGTTGGTCTACACTATAGCGCTGTTGCCTGTGAGTTTACTATTATGCATTATGTACGAAGTCAGTTTGTTTTTTTATATTTACAGTCTTCTGATCAACTCAATCTATCTATTTAAAACTTTGATTTTTTATCGATCAGAAATTTCAAGGAAAGCGTCGATGAATTTGTTTAGTTATTCAATTTTATATATTTTTCTAATATTTGGAATGCTGTTCTTCATCATATAAATCACTAATTTTAATATCTCTTATTCAAAAAATTTTAAATATAAAAAAATTAAATACTCGATAGTGGTGGTTACAATAAAAAAGGCGTCGCCTTAAAAATATTAATAATGAAATTTAATTACAAATAGGTTCGGCTATGGCTATAGCACTCGGCTTGTTAGTACTTCTGGCGTTCACGGTCATATTTCATTTCGTCAGTCCTTGGTGGTTTACTCCTATTGCATCTAATTGGAGCTCAATGGACGATACAATTGTGCTCACTTTTTGGGTAACTGGGCTTGTCTTTATTACTATCACGATCTTCATGATCTATTGCGTGATCAAATATCGTCATTCAGAAAACAAGAAAGCAGCTTATGAACCAGAAAACAAGAAGTTAGAGGCTTGGTTAGTTATTCTCACTACAATTGGTGTAATAATTCTATTAGCACCAGGACTTAAAGTCTGGAACGATTTCATTAATGTTCCAGACAATGCTCATGAAGTTGAAGTCGTCGCGCAACAATGGCAATGGAGTTATCGTTATCCAGGGATGGATGGCAAACTTGGCACTGCCGATATTAAATATGTAAATGCCGACAACCCCTTAGGAGTCAACCCCGATGATCCTAATGGCCAAGATGATATTGTTACTGGCGGATCAGAATTACACTTGCCAATCGATAAACCCGTTAAAGTATTACTGCGATCGAAAGACACTTTGCACAATTTTTATGTTCCGCAATTTCGCGCAAAAATGGATATTGTACCAGGGCTAGTCAGCTCCATATGGCTTACTCCAATCAGAGAAGGCACGTTTGAGGTTTTATGTGCGGAACTTTGCGGTGTTGGTCATTACAATATGCGTAGCCACGTAGTGGTTGAAAGTGCTGTTGCATATGATAACTGGTTAAACCGACAGCTCACTTTTACTTCAGCAAAAGTAACGATTGCCCCTGATCCATTGATTAAAAAAGGACAGCAGATCTCTCAAGTTAACGGCTGCTTGGGCTGTCACAGTATCGATGGCAGCAAAATGCTGGGCCCAACGTGGAAAAACATGATTGGAAAAACGGAAGAGTTGGCCAATGGAACCAAAATTATTGTCGATGAGAACTATATTATAGAGTCAATTATCGAACCCAATGCCAAGATTGTAAAAGGTTATCCCGCCATCATGCCGGCAGCAAATTTATCTAACGATGATATAAAAGCATTGATGATATATATGCAATCACTCTCTGTACCAACAGATAAACAAACACCAAAGTTCGAGGTCAACACACAACTAAATACGCAATTAGCTAAGCAAGGTCATAAAATCGCACTGCAACGTGGTTGCGTTGCCTGTCATTCAACCGACGGTAGTAATGGTGTTGGTCCTAGCTGGACTGGATTATATGGCTCTAGTAGAAAACTGAAAGATGGCTCATCCCTAGTGGC
>JBLIME010000150.1:0-6886 GCA_047638515.1 Pseudohongiellaceae bacterium | reverse complement strand
CTCGCCACTATCGAGTTTTGCAATTGTCGTTAGGCGTTCACCAAGTGCATCTAACCTAATCAGCCTTGCTTGGAGCTCAGCTACACGTGTGGTGATGGCGTTCACCTGTTGATTGGCACCATCGCGTGCTGAATTTATTTGTTGCTGTTGCTTAAGTAGGTTTTCGGACCATTTTTCGGCAGTTTCGGCCGTTAGTATATCTACGTTGGGGTTTTGTACTGTCAGCTTGTGCCCCAAGTAAGTACCGATACCTAGAGGGATACCCAATAGGCAAACAGACAATAGTGCACGTGCCCATCCACCCATCGATAGGTGCCGGATTCGACCATGGTATTTGCTGATAAGAATAACTTTCATAAATTATTGGTACTAAATCGGACCACTTGACGAAACCTAGATTGACATCGCTGCCTAACAGAAATTTTAACTTAAAAAACCTGTAAAGCATTCAAAATGATTATTTGCACCATAACATACATAAAATATGACTTGAGAACAAGAAATTACAAGTTGATATTATGTTTTTTTACAGTACATACAAAAAAACCAGCTATTTAGCTGGTTTTATAACTTGTCTTAACGTCAGGTCGCCATCGTTAACTTTCCATAAGAAATAGGTGCAGTTTCTTCGTCGTCGAAAGTGACCACTTCCCATGCGTCTGTTTGTGAGATCAATTGCCTTAACGACTTATTATTGAGCGCGTGACCGGACTTATGAGCGCGGAACTCACCAATCAGACTGTTACCTAGCAAATAAAGATCACCAATAGCATCTAACATTTTATGTTTTACAAACTCGTCCTCGTAACGCAAGCCGTCTTCATTAAGGATTCGGTACTCGTCAACAACAATCGCATTGTCCATACTACCGCCTTTGGCCAACCCTTTAGAGCGTAGATATTCAATTTCATGCATAAAACCAAAGGTGCGTGCACGACTCACTTCTTTCACAAAAGAAGTGGTAGAAAAATCGATAGAAGCCTCAAGCGCACGATCTCTAAAAACTGGGTGATCAAAGTCTATACTAAAGCTAACTTTAAAGCCGTTAAAAGGCTTAAAACTCGCTATTTTTTCACCGTCTGTCACGGTGACATCTTTTTTGATGCGAATAAATTTCTTGGCGGCAGCTTGCTCACATATACCTGCAGACTGAATAAGGAAAACAAATGGACCAGCACTGCCATCCATTATGGGGACTTCTGGTGCGGTCACATCGATAATGGCGTTATCTATTCCAAGCCCGGCCATTGCTGACAACAAGTGTTCTACCGTAGACACCTTTGCATCGCCGCTGACCAGAGACGTTGACAGCATAGTTTCACCAACGTTTTCTGCTTTTGCAGCAATTTCTACAATCGGATCGAGATCGACACGTCTAAAAACAATACCGTGATCCTCGGGGGCAGGCTTTAATGTTAAATAAACTTTTTCACCGGTGTGCAGACCAACGCCAGTTGCTTTAATTTCGTTTTTTAATGTGCGTTGACGTATCATCGCAGGGTTACCTCTTTATTAACTTTTCATGTGACTAAACGTAGTGGAATGATTACTATCTATCCAAAGTAACAACGACAAGTAACCTTTAGTCACCTCAAAATACAATTGGCATTGGCGCCCAACTGCTGCCTAAAAAGTTATAAACATGATTGTTTAAGCATTTTCTGAATTGAAAAAAAATGAGCAATATTTTTAGTAAGCAGCTAAAAAATATATTAGCAGACTTCTACTAAAAGTAAGTGCTCTTAATGGTTAAATTTCTGATAAAAGTCTATTAAATCGCCATTATTTGATATGAGAAATACAGATGAGGGGCACAACTGCATCTCTCATTAACAGTGTATGACTAGCAAATGGCTCAAAAGTTCGAAAATTTATCTCAGCAATAAAAACGAGGCCTGCAAGCTAAAAACCGACAGCGTTTATTGGCTGCGACATTTTTGACACACGCGACTAAAATCACCACTATATTCAACCCTGCATAAGTGCATTTAGCACCATCCAAAAGCCTTAGAAAACACATTTATGATTGTGTTTGACAAACATAAATGGGTCACAACTGACTTTATAATAGGCCTAGAGCCACGAAAACCTAGCGTCACCAGAGAAAATAGAACAGATAAAAGTCTAGTTGCCATTGGCAGCCATTATCTTCATATCCGTTGTAACAAACTATTGGGACAACATTGGTCTGTTAGTCGCCACTTGAGTTAATCTGCTTGGTTACGCAAAAAAGCCGGAATGTCCAAATACTCGAAATCATTTTCGCCTTGAGCTTTAGTCGTTACCGGAGCGGAGCCATTGCCTAGTTTGCGCTTAACCGTTGGAATATCGTAATCCGTTGGTAACGGTTGACGTGTGTTGTTAACCATAACTCGAGCTTCGGGTTTACGCTTTTCTGTGCCAATACCTTGAAGGCCGGTCGCAACTACGGTCACACGTAACTCATCAGTTAATTCTGGATCAATCACCGTACCCACAACTACTGTCGCGTCTGGCGAGGCAAACTCTTCAATAGTTTCACCGACCTCATTAAAATCACCCAAGGATAAATCCACACCGCCGGTGATATTGACTAAAATACCACGCGCACCCTGCAGATTTACACCTTCAAGTAGTGGACTACGCAGAGCTGCCTCAGCGGCTTCACGTGCTCTATTTTCTCCACTTGCAACACCGCTACCCATCATGGCCAAACCCATTTCAGACATAACCGTTCGAACATCTGCGAAATCAACGTTGATCATACCGGGCCTAATGATTAGATCAGCAATCCCTTGAACCGCTCCTAAGAGTACATTGTTAGCTGCTTTGAAAGCTTCAATTAAGCTAGCGCTTGAACCTAGTACTGCTAACAGTCGCTCGTTGGGAATGGTGATGAGTGAATCGACATGTTGCTGCAGCAGCTCAATACCCGCGTTGGCAATTTGCATGCGCTTACGCCCTTCAAATGGGAACGGCTTAGTGACAACGGCAACAGTAAGAATGCCCATGTCGCGAGCCACTTCGGCAACCACTGGGGCTGCACCAGTGCCGGTACCGCCACCCATACCCGCAGTAATGAAAACCATGTCTGCGCCGTCGAGAATCTCGGCAATACGATCGCGATCTTCAATTGCAGATTGACGGCCAATTTCTGGGTTGGCACCAGCGCCAAGACCCTTAGTCATGTTACCACCTAACTGCAGTGCTACACGGACATCGACGTCGCGAAGTGCCTGTGCATCGGTGTTAGCACAGATAAATTCTACACCCTCAACATCGCAATCCATCATGTGACGGACGGCATTCCCGCCACCGCCTCCGACGCCGATGACTTTTATAACTGCGCTTTGTGGCATGCTATCAACTAATTCAAACATAAGATTCCCCTCTTCATTGAGATTTTTACTTTACAAATAACGTTTTACAACATACTAAGACTAGGCACCGCCTTGAAACATGCTCTTAATTTTTGCGAAAAAGCTTTCTTTATTATCAAACTGAACAGTGCTCGTATGGCCACGTGGTTGATGTCTTAAACTGTATTGCAACAAACCTACACCTGTCGAGTAGATAGGGTTGGCAACAATATCGGCCAAGCCTTTTACATTTTGTGGAAAGCCCAAGCGCACCGGCATATGGAAGATCTCCTCGGCAAGCTCTATAACACCCTCCATTTTTGAAGTACCCCCTGTTAAGACTATGCCCGCTGCAACTAGATCTTCATAACCACTGCGTCTTAATTCCCCCTGAATCAAAGTAAATAATTCATCGTAACGAGGCTCGACAACTTCGGCAAGAGCTTGGCGAGATAACGCCCTTGCAGGTCGATCGCCAACGCTTGGCACTTGAATAGTTTCGTCGGCAGCGGTGAGCTTTGCTAAGGCACAGGCGTATTTAATTTTTATATCTTCGGCATGCATTGTGGGTGTGCGTAAGGCCATGGCGATATCATTAGTGACCTGATCACCCGCAATAGGAATAACACCCGTATGACGAATTGAGCCCTCGGTAAAAATGGCAATATCAGTGGTGCCACCACCAATATCGACCATACAAACGCCCAACTCGCGCTCATCATCGGTGAGTACAGCATAACTCGAGGCCAGTTGTTCTAAAATAATATCCTCAACTTCTAAGCCACAGCGACGAATACATTTTTCAATATTTTGCGCCGCATTAACTGCGCATGTAATTAAATGAACCTTTGCCTCTAGCCGCACCCCCGACATACCTAAAGGCTCTTTAATGCCTTCTTGGCTATTGATTAGATACTCTTGCGGAAGAATATGCAGTACTTGCTGGTCCGCCGGTATAGCCACCGCCTGAGCGGCGTCGAGCACTCGATCGACATCTTGATTGGTCACCTCTCGCTCTTTAATCGCCACAATGCCATGGGAATTCATACTGTTAATATGATTACCTGCGATGCCTGCATAAACCGAGTGTATCTCGCAACCCGCCATCAACTCAGCCTCTTCAATCGCGCGCTGGATACATTGCACTGTCGATTCAATATTAATGACCACACCTTTTTTTAGCCCTGTGGAGCGATGCGACCCGATGCCGATAATTTCTAACTCACCGTTGCTGTTAACCTCACCGACAATGGCAACCACCTTTGAGGTTCCTATATCGAGGCCAACCACTATGTTATTATTTTCGCTTGCCATCTTGGCCTCCGAGGTTAATAAATATTGTCGCATATTGATTCATTAACTGTGTCTTATATATTGGTTGCATTTCTTTTTCTCATCTCTTCGGCACTAACCGTTGTATGACCTAAGTCGTCACTGTCAATCCACTGGACGGATAAACCATTTTCATAACGTAAATCAATACTGTCTATGTCACTGCCGAGCACTATTGCTTTTTGATCTAGGGCAAATAGTAGATGTTGTATTTTTTTATTGATATCGGCGCGACCTAAAAATAATTTCCAGCCATTATTTAATTCAGCCTGCCAAATACCTACCGTACTTTTTTTTAATACTAAAATAGTTAGTTGATGTTCACTTAATAACTCTGAAATAAATTGATACTGCCTCATCAATAATTGTGTCTGGTTGTCATCGCTGCGCAAAAGAGGAAGCTCATTAAGTACTGCATCACTCTTTGCCAGCACTAGATCGCCTCGATAGTTCAGAAAACCTTTGTCGCCCCAGCGGGCAATGGCTCGTTGCTCTTTAATGACGACATGTAACACATCGGGCCACTCGCGCCTTAACGACACACTGTCTATCCATGGGTTAGCCATTAATTTATTTCGCACAGATAATAGATCTTCTTTAATAAAGCTATTTTTCATATGTTCATCAATTAATAGTTTTACTGACTGTCTTGAAATATATACAAAATCACCGTCAATAATTACTGCTTTGATAGGCCTCTCTAAAAAATTATTGGCGGTCTTTACGCCGTAATATCCCGTCACACTAATTGCCACCATCGCTATTGTTAATAACCCGGTTGACTTAACAACATAAAAAAAATGACTAAGCGACATTCGATTTTTTTTAAAACTGCGCTTCGTATTAACTCGTAGATTTTTAGTCTTTCTTGCCAACCTACTTTTACTAGCGATGCTATCTCTATTATCCATAATTTTTATCACGACTAGTTATTTGGCTATGGCCGTTGCGGTCAAAATACGCGACACCAACTCATCGAACGAATACCCTGCCACTTTTGCAGCCATCGGCACTAAACTGTGACTTGTCATACCGGGCACCGTATTTACCTCCAGCACTTTAAACTCACCATCGCGATCTACCATTAAATCAACGCGCCCCCAGCCCCGACAATCTAAACTCTCAAATGCCCAACGCGACAATTCTTTTATCTCGAGCTCCTTAGCCGCTGATAAACCACAAGGACAGATGTAACGTGTCTCATCTGAAAGATACTTAGCTTCATAATCATAAAACATATTGTCGGTTTCTAGTTTAATAGCAGGCAATACTTCACCCGCTAACAGACTAACGGTGTACTCTGGGCCGTTTAATAGTTCTTCGGCAAAGACCAGAGCATCGTACATCTGTGCCTCACTAAAAGCTTTTTTTAGCTCATCGGCACTATGCACGATGGCCATGCCAATACTCGAACCTTCACTGGCTGGTTTTACAATAGCGCTGCCATTAAGGTCTCTCAAAACCTTTTCAAAATCAGAATTCTCATCCAATTGATAAAAACTCGGCGTTGGCAGGTTGATACCGCGCCAAATTCTTTTAGAAATTAATTTATTCATCGCAATAGCGCATGACGCAACACTACTACCGGTATAAGCAATACCCATTAGTTCTAATAACGCTTGCAGTCTTCCATCTTCACCAATGCCGCCATGGAGTGCAATCAGTGCAGTATCAATATTGGCAGTAGAAATTGTTTGAATAATATTTTCTGTTAGCTCAAGGTCAACTACCTCGACACCCAGACGTTGGCATGCAGCTACAATTGCACGCCCACTTGCCAAAGACACATCGCGCTCGGCGGACGTGCCTCCATAAAGGACACCGACTCGACCGAATTTTTTAAAATCTAACTCACTCATTTTTAAAAAACCATCTGCGTTAACTTAATTTTCGGTTTGCTAATATAGCTGCCAAACTACCAACAGTACCTGCGCCTTGAGTAATAACAATATCACCAGGCTTAACGATGTCTTTAATAATCTCCGGCACCCCATCGATACCCTCGACAAAGATAGGGTCAATCTGTCCACGGGTTCTAATACTGCGACTAAGATGACGACTATCGGCACCGGCTATTGGCTCTTCGCCAGCCGGGTAGACATCTAGTAAAATTAATACATCGACACGTGACAGAACGTCGACAAAATCTTCATACAAATCTCGCGTGCGCGTGTAGCGATGGGGCTGATAAATCATGACTAGGCGTCTACCTACCC
>JBLIME010000149.1:0-6890 GCA_047638515.1 Pseudohongiellaceae bacterium | reverse complement strand
ATTTTTAGCGGCCTCGCTCTTTAGGTATCACTGCAACTCCATCCCAAAAAAAGCAATGTTAATACTTCGGTTGACACTCACTAGATTGCTAAACTCCTATAACTGCCGTGTTAGTTCAAGTCTAAGCTGACGTGTTGACACAAAAGCGACACCGAGGTTACCAGCCTTGGTAACCTTTTTAGTAAGTCACCAACGACCTACCAACAACATTTATTAAAGACTACCCGCAAGCTCGCTCTTAGCGCTTACTGAGGCACGCCACCTTGTTCTTAGCATTAACAAAATCTCTAGCTAGTCCACCGACCTCTGCAGATCTTCAAGGGGTATTGTTGCAGGTCTTACAGCGGGCATAATTGCACTGCCGCCTTGCCTATGGCATTAGCCCTTGACCGCGGTGTAGTACCACAACACCCGTCTATACACGGCTATTGTTGGGGGGTGTTGTCATTACTATCAGTGGCGGGTCGAGAATTAATATATCTGGTCCCCACCGCTGCATTTGTTGTTGTGCTATCACCGACAGCTCCACCGTCTGTTTATATTCAGAGCAATATTAGCCCTGAAACCCTTGTTGGCATATAGTCCGATGGCTTCGATGGCAGCACTTTTACCGATAGTCGTATGGAATATGAGTCAAGCGAGGCAGTTTCTGTGAACGCTTAAAGCTGCTCTAAGAGATGATGTCACTGCCTTACTTTTGTGCTTTTTACTCACCGTATTATTCGATATGACCGTGGCCGTGACCTTAGGCATTAGATTGGCAGTCGTGTTATTTATTCGCAGAAGTATCACTCTGACGAGTGCAATTAAGGTTGAAAGTCTCCACATAAGCGATGGTGAGCTGCCCGATAATATTGTTATCTATGACAGTAGTGGGCCGTTGTTTTTCGGCTCAGCACAAAAAGCATGGCAAGCTGCGTCGACAGTGACACGAAACTTACGGGTTGTTATCCTCGATATGACCGAGGTTAACATACTCGACATAAGTGCTATCGTAGCTATGGAGTCGATTAAGGTGAGCCTAGCCAGACAAAATATTGGTTTAGTGATCAGCAGCTTGCAAGAGCGCATGGTATTAAAATTTAATTGCGTTGGCACCAGTGACAATTCGACAGCAGTATATTTTAATAGGACACCAACGGATGCAATTACAATCGCTAAAAATAGGTTAGGCAGCTACTGATGACGATATCACAGTGCCTTGTTGGCCCTGTAATACGTTAACGACTAACTATGTCAACAAATAATGCAGTAGAGAAATATAAATGTCGTATCAATTTATGGCTGTGCGTAGGCAGTAACACTTAAATCCTTGTAGGCTAATTTTCAGTGGACCAAAAAGAGGAGTTAACCCAGTTAAAAATGACTGTGCTAGTTTTTCACTGTGCAAGCTTTTAAGAGTAGGCACCTACTTGTCAGCTTCTCGTTAACTAGCCGTCAAGCGGTTAAGTTTTTACTATCTGAAAATGAAGAGGGCGCACGCTCGCGCGAGTTTTTAGCGCAGCTTTATAAAATCCATTGTCGACTGGTTGTGAGTTAGCTAACAATATGACCGTACAATTTCGGCGAAACTCGAACAACTGATAGTTTGTATACCAATAGGCACTGAAATATTATGTCCAAATCTATCCAAGTAGCGACATACTTTTGCTCTAGAGCTTGAAAAAGCAGACGATATTGTTGGTGTGTCTGTGATGTAAGTGAAAATTAATCTATTTGTGACGGTTCTTATCAATATTTAAAATCTCACCCGTCAGATGTCCCTTCACAGAACCTCAAAAATATCTTTGGACGATTGTACATTTTGTGCATCGCAGCTCGTCTGCGATAATAATGGTTAACAAAAATAGCTATAAAAAGGACATTATAGAAAGAAAGTAATAACCTGAGCAGTAACCATCCCAAGCTAACTATTTAGGCGACTCAATTTTTGATCAATATTGCTTAGTTTACGTGCTGCTCCTCAACCTCTTATCAACTAGTTACCGAGGAATGAACAATCATGAAAATAGTAATAATATGTCTGAATATATTAATCTTGCTTCCATTCGCACTAACATGGGTGACGGCTTATTTTAGGAAGTCGCAATTAGGTAGCATTGATAACAATAATCCGCGGGCGCAGTATTTACAAATGCAGGGAGTCGGCGCGCGTCTGGTAGCTGCACAGGCAAATACCTGGGAGGCCATTATTTTTTTTATGGCCAGTATTCTGTCAGTTTATTTAGCCGGTGTAGATCCCAAATATATCGCTATTCCCTGTATTATTTTCGTTATCGCCAGAGTAATGTTTATTATCGCGTATGCGGCAAACCAAGGCGTATTAAGATCGTTGATATTTATAGTGGGAGCAATTTGTTGCTTTTACATGTTCTATCTTGCTTACAATTCAGAACATTATCTAAAGCTTTAGGTGTTAACTCAATCGCCGTCGACTTTTCAGCATCATCAGCTAAAAGTAATACGACTGCTTGTTAACAGGTTCACTCTGTGTCAAATGTTAAATCTTAGATTGTCATCAAAAGTTCTTAAAAATCTGAACATAAATCACTGCCAGTTTGACCTCAATTTATTATTGACAGCGACGGTTAAAGTAAAATATTTTCATCAGCAATTTGCTCCTCGGCCGACTACTCGTCAATAAATCGGTGATAATACGTCAATAGCAATATCTGTATCATTCACAAATGTAAAAAGACCAGTATGAGTTTTCTAAAACGATTATTTAAAAGTAAAAAAGCTATTCAGCGGTTATAGATATACGCTGTTGTGCCTAATAAACTTGGTTAGGCACTTAGATACAAAGTAGATTTTGCGGTGTGCCTCGGCCTTAATTGTCAGTTAATAACCACCCGCGACGTCTCGTTAATAAAGTGAGGTATTATCTATGCCAGCGTTACCGAATGGCTCAACTTATTTGGTGAAAGCATCCATGGCATCTAGTCACTTTAATAGATCCAACGATCAATAGCCTCAACAACTATGAGATATAGCTTATGTCAAGTATCAAGCCACACACCCACAGCATAGTTGACAATTTTATCGCGCCAGTGTGTGATGATTTTGTAGAAATTCTGTACCAAGACAGGGACATATTATTAATCAGTAAGCCTAGTGGACTACTCAGCTTGTCGGGTAAAAATCCGCACAACTGGGATTCGGTTCATCATCGTTTAGTGCATGGGCAGCAGGGTGTAAGCTTAGCCTTTCCTCAGGCAAAACTACCCCATCGACTAGATTTTGGAACCTCTGGTATTATGATAGTCGGACTAAATGCAGAGTCTACACGCCACCTTAATAAACAGTTTCAAGCGCACAGTGTTCAAAAGCGTTATTTGGCCATGCTAGAGGGTTGGCTTGATCAAGATAAGGGAAAAATTACAGCGCCAATAGCCAAAGATAGACAACAGTTTCCACGAGTAAAAATTTGCGAAAATACTGGCAAAATGGCGATCAGTGAATATATGGTGTTAGACCGACTTCAACATCCGCGTCGGAGTTTGGTGCAGTTTACTCCGCTTTCTGGGCGCACACATCAGCTAAGAATTCATAGCCAGATAATAGGGCATCCAATTCTTGGCTGTGATCTGTATAAAAGTGGTCGCAGTGAACAAATGGCAGATCGCATGCTATTACATGCGAGCGACATATACTTTAAGCATCCAGCAGACGCCGCAGAATTTCACGGACAGTGTGCCTGTTTGTTTTAATGTGGATTACTCGTAAGGAGTGCGTTTTAAACCTACACTAGGCTAATTTTATTGATCGCACTGGTCGTTGACTTAGATAGATTAGACGTCACCAAAAAGTACCATTATTGCCTGCATTCTGCCTTAGCTTTGCTAAGGCCATGAAGTAAAGTTTATTTTGTGGTTAGTGGTCAATGGATGTCTAACTTTCTTAACTTTTCGCGTGTAGAACAGATTTTAATGTTCAGCAATGAATGATCAGAGTTAAATAGTTTGCTAAGCTATCTTAAATAGATAAAGTTAGATTATTTACCGTGTGTTCTGTAGACACGGAATAAAATAAATAAATATACCTAGTCAATTGTAGTTTTAGCATCGAAATTTGACGTGAGTCAATGGCTTGATTTCTAAGAAATTATGGCTATAGATACCTCACCAGTCAAGAGTGCCTTATACTGAAGTCATTTTTAGTTATATTTTATGTGATCGTGCAAAAATCAATTGTACGGTAGCCCAGTTACTGGCTAATAGCCTATAGATTAGGAGGTCTTAGTGCTTAAAATATTATCAGTTATATCCTTGAAACTATATAAATTAAAACCTTTCGTTATGTTGTTTGGTTCGCTTTGTTTAGGCGTGTGCGTGTTATCGCTGTTAAATTTTGGTTATTTTAAGAGTGAAATATTACTGATACCAAGCCTATTGGGCGGACTCTGGTCGGCTCTCTTTTCTATTCTTCTGAGTGCCTTTTGTGTCGTTCCACCGGTACCTGGAAGCGACGTCAAATTTTTCGCAAAAATAAAAATGCGTCTACTACGTGGCATATATTACCTGTTAGGTACGACATTTATAGTGCTTACTCTGGTAGTTATACTAATAAGCTTTAAATTTTCAGGTATTTGGCGCGCTGAATATTAGGTGTCTTGTGTCCGCGAGTTATGACAATTTATGTGTATTTTGCAACTGCCCCTTCATCATAAAAACAATACCTACTAGTATAAATATTGCACTAGGAGCCAAGGTCGGTAGCATTGGTTCATCAAACAATAGCATCGCAAATGGTATCGCAAAGGCTGTGCTTACTGCCCCTGTCAGGCTTAAAAAAACTGGTCCACCAAGTCGTTGAAGTACAAATAATAATAAAAACTGACCCGCAAAAACGATCGATTGCAACACGATCAGTAAACTGTTTTGTATGTTTATTAGGACGTGTAACGATAACTCTGGGGTAATAGTTGCCACTAGCAACAAGGTCGTAGTTGCGGCTAATAACATGGCCGGCGCTAGCGCTCCGGCTTTTGCGCCCACGGGCCAATGGCGAGTTCTATATATATTCCCAGACGCTAATAAAACGGGACCTATTAGCGTTATCAGGAGCCATAGACGATTAGTTTCCGGTAAGGACCATTGAGCGGAAACCAAAATAACTGCGCCGACGAGCGCAAAGCAGACGCCTGCTGCACGCCAGCCATTAAATCTCTCCATACCGAGCATCAACGCGGCTACATAGGTAAGTATTGGTGGTAGCGAGATAACCAAAGCCACAAAGCTTACACCGACATGCGCTACCGCGCTAAAAAATATGAGGTTAGATCCTGCAACTGAAAAGAAGCCCGCGATAAAATAATATTTTATTGCCTTTTTGTTAATCAGCGGGCGCTGATGCTTTGAGAAAAATACACAGCCAAGAAGTAGTGTTGCGCCTGCTAATGACCAAGTTAAAAAAGGTAAGGGTGCCAAGCCCTGTTGGTAGGCTACTTTTGCCAGATTAGTAGAAAGCGCCACCAAAGCTCCACAGCCAAGTAAAGCGACAAATGCTCCCCATCGTTGCTTTACAATATTACTATTACTCATTGTTATATCCATGCATACTTGATAAATTATTGTAGACTACCAACAATATTGGTTAACCTGTCCTGATTAGATCTTTTAAATATAAACTCGTTGTCATTATAGGTTAACCAATAGCGTGCCAGCTCTAGAAACCTGAGTTAGCCTAAAGTTGTTGGCTTTGGCTACTGGCTATCTAACGTTGACTAAAATTAGTAGAACTGTTGATAAGAGTGTCTTATAAGAACTTGACCCTATCGATAATGCCGGGGTTGTCGACTCTTGTTTACAGGGCAAGCACCTAGGCACAATTAAGATTAACGCTTCATTATTCTCTGGTGACTTGCATCTAGCCTCAATAGTTAAACGTTTATCCCCATCTATTCAGAAATACAGTTAGACCGATTTGTTGATGACTGATCAGTCAATATGAATAAAACACCGAACCTAATCATCCTCATCTTTTATTTACAATAAGCTCGTTTAAGCGCCCCCAGCGTTGTTTCTTGTCATCACGTCTTAGTTTTGAAGCTTCAAGCTAGTTAGTCAAACACGGTACAGTGGACTGAATGCAAAAAAACTCTGTTTGGGACGACTGTTGATAATTAACTAAGATACCTTCACCTTATTTTCGAACAAAATATTCGAACTAATTGGCGTTACATGGATCGAAGCGTCATGTTTTTAATTAATAACGTTTTATCTAATATATAGGAATGATAATGAAACTACGTGTTTTTGCACTGCTTGTGGCTACACACTGTGTTGTCGGTGTTGCGAGTTTTGGCCTCGGTATTTATGCACTCCCCATTTTGACAGCCCCACCAGCACCTAGCCAATCACAAGTGCAAGAGTTAGCCACTCACGCTCAGTATAGTGCTGTGTTCCGCAAAGACTTAGAGGATAGCGATGCCTTGCATTGGGGTGCGGGCATGGTTCATCTCAGTCCCACAACAATTACTTTTATGGGCAAGCTTGCTCCAGGTCCTGATTATCAACTTTACCTGGCGCCTGAATTTGTTGAAACTGAAGCCGACTTTAATCGACTAAAGTCTCAAATGGTTCGTGTCAACGATGTGAAAACGTTTAATAATTTTGTCGTCAATATTCCTGTAGGTATTGAGCTAGAAAAATTCAACAGCGTTATTATTTGGTGTGAAAGCTTCGGTGAGTTTATAACATCTGCACAATATCGATAACACCCTTGTGCAATCTAAGTCTTTAATTTTTTGGCAGCTATAGTTCATGAGCGGCCACGAGCTTGCTGTCGACGATTAGAACCACGTAATTTTCTTCGCCAAGCTAGCTTACGCTGACCCGATTAAGTGCACTAGCTCAGATGAATCGAGCATATCTGATCAGGCCGATACA
>JBLIME010000148.1:0-6917 GCA_047638515.1 Pseudohongiellaceae bacterium | reverse complement strand
AAGGCCTACCTTAACTGCTTACTCGACCCCCAAACTAATGGCGGCTTACTGGTATCGGTCGCGGCCGACGTGGGGCGTCAACTAGTAGCGACAGGCCATGGCGTTAAAATTGGTGAAGTTAGCCGTACCGCGACTGCTGCTAATATTATTTTATTCGATTAATCTCAATTATAATTGTTGCTTGCTCTGAAGTTGGTAAACTTGCGATAGGTCTACAAACGGCTAGAGCTGATCAATGCCAAACAGAACTTATTGATCTCGATACAGATTGACCTCAATACTGATCGCCTGAAACTAATTTTTCATAAAGACGGAAGCGACTTTTCCAACTGCTTGATTGAGCTTCAACACCCACTGCCCGCCTCCGCAAGGCTTCGCAGCCTCGGCAATTTTTGGCCGATGAACATGAATACGATTACCAACGGAATTTTTTGTTATATAACGGGCGACATCGGCTTCTTTAAATGATGATTAACGGGTCAAGGAATGGTGGTGTCAATAATACACAGACAGAAGTTACAGCGCCTCTACTTTGTTTTGATGGGACTTTTATGCGTTTTTCAAACAACTAAAGACATCACATTAACCGATGACTTGGCAGCACTTTAAACGATCGCCGGGCACGGCTGCCAAGAATTTGATTTGTATGTTTGGGCCGCAACTCCAAAACATTGCCTGATCATGGTGGTCTCCGGGTTTGAATCATTGCTGATTAGCCGGGCGTTATTATTAACCTAACGCGACTACCTTTAGGCAAACAACATATTGTTAGCAATACCCCAATACCCGCTCGCGCCGAGATTTAACAATGCATATTGTTAGAAGAACACCCGCTCAACAAACCAATAAGCTCCAATCAGACCGATGACGGCAGAGCCGAAGACGACAATCACTGGGCGATACCATGACTTATAGCGGAACCAAAAACCAAATAACACGAAGCACATAAAAATAACCGCTAACTGGCCTAATTCAACGCCGATATTAAAGCCAATTAAACCCGCCACAAATGACTGGGAGCTCAAACCAAATTCAGTTAAAACGCTAGCAAACCCCAAGCCATGCAATAGCCCAAAACAAAAAACGAGTAGCGGTCGCCACCAGGTCATTTTTTTAAACGCTATATTTTCAACCGCAACATACACAATGGTGGCGGCGATGAGTGGCTCGACAATATTGCTCGGTAATGTAACGTAACCAGACATACCCAAGGCTAGAGTGATGGTGTGTGCCAAGGTAAAAGCTGACACCTGCCATATTAACGAACGCAACTTGATGCTAAATAAGAACAGCCCAACCACAAACAAAATGTGATCCCAGCCTAGGGGAATGATGTGTTCAAATCCCACTGCAATATAGTCGACTAGTACCGACATTGCCGACGTTGAAATAAGACGAGTCATATCCACCACGTCTGACTGAGCCCCGCCTGTCAAATAAGCGGTGCTAATATCTTGAGCATCCGCGGTGCTAAAACGAAAGGCAGCCGCGCCAAGACTCGGGTCCCAGGCAAAGGACCAATTTTGAGTGACCGGCTCAGTGGTAATTAAACGCACTTGTGTATCTCGACTCTCAAGAAGATTACCAGTTGCGGGTATGGTGAGCGCGACAACCTCTAACTCAATAGATGGCTGCGCTAGTAACGTGACCAGGCTTGGCAATTCCTTAAGCCAAGGTTGCGCCCGGATACTTAACTGAGCCGGCGGCAATGCTCGATATCTGTTATATGTAGCCGCATTAATAGATTCTTCGCTATCGCTATGAATCGGCGATACCTCTGCGAGTCGGGCTTCTATATTTAGCTTTACCGTTAACTCTATGCGATTGTCCGACAATAACTGAGCGTCAATAATCGCTGGACTCATCTCGTGTGCACTTGTTATTTGTGCTCCCGAGATCAATAATAAGGCGAACATCCAAAGAGACAGCCATCGGCACTGTGCGTAAGCTTTTGTTCTGTTCATTCAAACACCACTGAGTTCTACTATGTTGAGAAAAGTATTAATTTTTTATTTTGCGACGTTTATGTCGACAACATATGCCCATGAATTTTGGTTACAACCAAGCGCCTACACGACCACTGAAGGTGAAGAAATTCAGGTTAACTGGCGCGTAGGAATGGATTTTCAAGGCAGATCTTCTGCCTATATACCCGATATGTCGACCTACGTTGGCACCTTTCAAAATGGCGAGCTAGCCCCTCTAAATCCGCGATTTGCAGCTAAACCAAGTTTAACATTTAACGCCGGTCCGGGTACCACAATCGGCATTACAGAATCTGCAGATTTTGTTGTCGAGTACGAAAATTACCAGTCTTTTTTCGCGTTTATTGAGAAAGAACATCTACGCAGCCAACTTATTGAACCCGCTGAAACACCGTCCGGTAAAACTATTGAGAGCTATCGACGCTTTACAAAAACACTGATTTCGACCGAGGCACATGCATGGCAAGACAGCTTAGTAGGGCTAAACTTCGAGTGGTTACTAACTCGCGACGGCGATAATTTGAGTGGCATCTTGTATATCAACAAGGAACCCGCTGCGAACTATCCGGTAAAATTGTTTGCTAAGGCGACGCAAACGTCAGCGAGTTCCGTTCGAAAAATAAAGACAAATGACAAGGGTGAAGTTTTTTTCACCCCTCTTAATCGAGGTTATCTTTACCTTATTAATGCCATAAAAATTCGGCCTTCGGCACCGAGCGATAAGTTCAGTAAAGCCCAATGGCACACTGACTGGGCCTCCACCACCTTTCAATGGTAGCGGGCCAATGCACCACCAGTCCGAGAGTTTTCGATGCAGCGCTTTCAACAGGTGTTAACAAACGGTACAAGGTAACTATTCTTGCCAATACCAACTGGTGACGTTGTAACGGTATTGGTCGGCACCGGTGAGGTTTAGTTTTTCTACCCAGTGTTCAGATCCTGTAGAGGCAGGATTAAACAAAACACAGCGATTGTATCGTGGTGCAATAGTGATGGCTGGACTATCCGCCTTGCCTTTAAAGCCGAGCTCACCACCGGCTATGTCGCTCCAACCTTTATTCAAATAAAGCAGCATACACACCTCTCTGCCCGGGGAGTCGTCCGCATGTAATTCGACAAAATCATTCACCGCTAAACGAAAATAATTGGTGTTAATTTCAGGCTCGGACACATTCATATCGGTTAGTTCTACACCAAAGATGCGCGACAACAACGACATAAACTTGTCCCCACGTAGAAATGACAAGAATTCTTGTGCGGCATTCGGGCTCGACGGCGGGCGCTGCCAAACATCGCGCTGTACAAAGCGTTGACATTGACTGGTGTTTCGCCACTCGGCACTATCGACATACAAGGCCGAATAGGTATGTTTCTGCGGCTGCCAGTTTCGGGGCTGTTGCAAGAAATCGACGACTTCATTCAGCTTGACATCATCAAACAAGCCATCAATAACGATATAATTAGGACAGGAATTTAGCAAAGACCGACGATAGTTGTCGAGCGCAGAGTCGGTCAAGCAGATATTATTTAACCACATTAAACTACCTGCCTTTACGCGCATTGGTCTCAACAACAATCATGAACAGCAATTAACAATATGTAGGCTGTGAGCGTTTGATCAAATAGCGCTGAATTGACTCTGTCTTGATCAATTTACCGCCCCCTGTGCAGCCTTAGTTACCGTAAGCCCAGGATGAATTTTTTGCCAGAAACCTTTTGTATAAGCCCTTACGGTATAGACGTTAAACAGCTGTTAGGGCGCAGCTATTTTTAACAAACTCATCATCGAGAACAGTTGACGAGTTGATCTCCGCATAGCAGCTGAGGAGCCCGCCTCATTCAAGCGTCAAAGCGGGTTTAAACCAAGAATACTGGTGTATTGAGCGCAAATCAGATACACAATTGGGCCACTCACTTATGTCACTACACGTTACTATCGGCGACTTCTGAAGATGACTAGCTCTTCGCAGATCATGTTGATCTATCGCTTTTATGACGGCTATAATTTGAAAAAATCTATCTGTATATTTAAAATTAAAGCATTCTATCTAATGATATTATGCTTCAAGAAATTTTGTTGTTGTTAATTTTTCTCACTTGAAGCGCCTAACCAACACGTTTCTAATTGAAAGTTTCTGGTTGAAAGTTTCTAACTTTACCTCGATAACAACTTTAAAATCTGAACAACTAACGACTAGCAGACTTAATCGATGGGTCCTCTCAGAAATCGTGCCCCCTTAGCAGCTCAAGGGGTAGTGACACAGCTTCTTGGCAATAAATAAGCGGTTGAGTAAGAGGGCCTGTTGAGCTACAGCGGATATGAACAAACACAATTTAGCAGTGTCTGTGGGAGGGAGGCTAGCACTCATATCTACGGCTGAGTCGACAGTCACCCTTTACGACTTTGCCACCAACAATAGTACAGCAACGGTAACTAGGCACATCCGACATACTATTGCCCTGTTTTTTTAATCAACTAGTAGCTGACAGACGCGCATTGCGCGTGTTGGTTGATAACCACTTTAAATTCTCACACCCATATTTTTACCTATTGGAATAACAGAATCTGTCATCCACATACCGTTGTGAGAACCGCCGCGCTGTATGCTGAGTTTAAATTGGTAGCCGTATTCCGTACCCGATTGAGTTTGCAACCATACCGCCTGCACAGCTACGTCTCCGGCAATATCGATGTCTTCAAGGCGCGCGCTGACGTGATTAAGCATGTCGGGATATCCGCGTTTTATCATTTGCGTGAAGCGTGACAGTGGCCCAGTTACTGATTTATTGTCTGGGGAGGCGAACCTGAACACCGTCGCGATGCCGTCGTCGTCGTCGTCATTTTTTTGCATCGAGTCTAGGACAATACCGATGACCTGTTGGGGGGTGTAGATTTCATTGGGAGTCACGGAAGATCCTTGTGCTAGTGCTATTTTGGATAACAATAAAAGTAACGTCGTTAATATAAAGACGCTACATCTGTGTGTCAGTTTATGAGTAAGGCATTGTTTGATTTTTAAGTGATGCATGTGGATTTATCCTCGGCTTAATCCAAAAATGGCTATATAATTATATTACGAATAGATGTTCAAATTTGGACCTATTGAAAGACAGCAGGCTTTAATCGACGGCTGAGGACATCGTATTTTCAGAATAAGTAGCAAGACCCCGAGGCAGCGCCTCTTGGGTTAAACTTGTCCAGTTAACTGCGCCCGAGCGAAGCTTGCCAACCGCAGTCATTGAACCGACAAAATGTCGTCAACAAGGTCTACTACTCGCACTAGTTTTTTGGTTTGCAGCTGAACTGTCAAGCTGTCTTGCTGAATGCATTAACTTCAACCAAATGCTCACCAGCTCTTTGATTGATCTACGCCTTGTCCATGACCCGTAAACATTTCGTTTGAAGAGGATTAACCACCGTTTTGTCAAAATCATCAACTGAAAAGTCAGCTGTCGCTAAATTCGCGCTAATTATTGTTTGTATGGGCTCAATTATTGGTCCTCTAGGAATGGCATCAGTCAATATTGCTATACCGGATTTAGCGGCAGACTTACAAGCCAATGCAAAAATGGTGGCTTGGCTTCCCACTTTATTTATCTTGAGCAGCGTAATATTCATGCTGCCTGCGGGCAAGCTTGCAGACAATCACGGACGCAAGCGCATCTATTGCTATGGTTTGGGATTAAACGCATTTTCCTCATTAATGTGTGGATTAGGCAACAGCATCGAGTGGGTGCTATTTTGGCGATTTATTCAAGGCGCCGGCTCCGCTATGATTTTTGGTACTGGGGTGGCCATTATTACCTCTGTGACACCCCCACAAAAACGCGGTGCTGCGCTCGGTATTGCGGCTGCATGTATTTATGTCGGCTTAACTATCGCACCCGCTGTTGGCGGCTGGTTAACCGAAAAAGGGGGCTGGCGCTCGGTGTTTTTGTTTCAAGTGCCTATCGTTTTAGCGTTGTTACTGTTGATCAAAATGCGCTTATCTGGGGAGTGGAAGAATACTGAAAAATCTAAGTATGACTGGTGGGGAACGGCTATTTTTGCAATGTTTGCATCATCTCTTGTTTATGGTTTAAGCGTCTTACCTAACTTGCTGGGCATAATTATGCTGATCTTGTCGGCTGTCAGTCTGATTCTTTTTATTGTGCATCAAAGTCGCAGTCGCCGCCCGCTCATCCGCGTTCAGATGTTTCGCGAAAGCCGTTTGTTCTCTATGTCACTAACCACCTCACTGTTGATGTACGGTAGTAACTTTCCACTGGTATTTTTGATGAGCCTGTATTTGCAATATGTTAAAGGCTTTAGCCCTTTGCAGGCAGGTCAGATTATTTTGCTACAAGCTTTGTCGATGGCCATCGTCGCGCCATTTTCAGGAAAACTAGCCGATAGGTTCGAGCCTAGATTAGTAGCTACACTTGGCTGTGTTATCGTGGCTTGTGGACTGCTGGTGCTCAGTCTGATTAATGCAGGAACTAGCGCGACTTACATTGCGAGCGCACTGCTTTTGATTGGCTTAGGTTTTGGACTATTTTCTACACCAAATAACAACGCGATCATGGGCGCAACACATCCCAACGAGGTTGGCGTTGCATCGGCATCGATGAATCTTGCCCGCACAATAGGAAATCTAATCGGCATGAGTTTGGTTAATCTGATGGTGCACTTTTATCTTGGAGATGCCCAATTTAGCTCGGAGCAAAATCCCGCTCTAATTCTGACTGTCGAACTGGCATTGAATATGTCTCTCGCCTTTGTCGTGCTAGCCTGCGTGTCGTCATGGTTTCGCGGACGCGCAAACCCGCGGTGACCGCCCCCTGGTATCTGGCAGCTATTAGTGGATATTTACTAAACTAGTGCTGCCGATCAGACATTCATCGACTTAGTATTCATCTGCGGCCACAGCTTGTTAATCTTATCTGTTAGCA
>JBLIME010000147.1:0-7025 GCA_047638515.1 Pseudohongiellaceae bacterium | reverse complement strand
CCCCTTCCCACCTCTTCTCGTACTCTCTTACAATCCTAGATGATGTCTATTTTATAGACACAGCTGTAGATCTAATCTCAATCGATCATCGAAGCTGACCCAAAGCCAATAGCGCTCATTTTGTCTTTAACCTAGGCTGATACTACTTGGGTTTTAGCGAGCATCTAGTTGAGCCATTACTTCAAAAATCAGGTAATATAAGCGGATTAAACAGGAGATAAAATGCAATTAGTTTGGCTACGCAACGATTTACGAACAACAGACAATTCAGCACTCAGCAATGCTTGCAAAGCTGGAGACTGCTGCTGTGTATTTGTGGTTAACCCAGAGCAATGGCGCGTTCACAATGAAGCAGCTATTAAACTCAACTTTATTTTGAGACGCCTACAATCACTACAAGTTGAACTGTCTGCCCTCAATATCCCACTTAAAATTATCCCCACCACTAACTACCAGGTGGTACCCGGGGCGCTGCTCGAGCTCGCCTCAAGCATTGGCGCAACTGGCTTATGGTTTAATTATGAGTATCCTCTTAACGAGTCCTTAAGAGATGAAGCGGTATCGACAGCTTTTGCGAACGCAGCGATTCAAACACATGCTTTTCATGGAGACGTTTTTCATCAGCCCGGTACGGTCAAAACACAAAACGATACAATTTATCATGTGTTTACACCATTCGCCCGACAGTGGAAAAAACAACTCACTGACACTCTTATGACGCCGCTAACAGCCCCTAAAAAGCAAAACAAAATTGATCTGAGTAGCGATGACATCGCTCATTTCTGGCCTGAGAGTAAGTCGGACTTCCGCGTTGACTTATGGCCTAGCTCAACGCCTGAGATGACACTTAAACTTCATAAGTTTATGGCTAATGCCGCGCTCAAATACAAAGAAATCAGAGACTTTCCAAGTGTCGCTGGCACCAGCACATTATCGCCTTATTTAATGTGTGGTGCGATTAGCAGTAAAGAGTGCCTGCTTAGCCTGAGACAAAAATCAGGTGAGTGGCTCGATAGTAGCTGGCTCAACGAATTGATATGGCGAGAGTTTTACCGGCACCTAACTTGCCTATATCCAAGGCTATCACGCCGGGAGGACTTCAAACTGCTGAAAGCTCCAATCCCTTGGATTGATGACGCTAGACACTGGCAAGCATGGTGCACGGGGCAGACAGGCTACCCCATTGTTGATGCGGCAATGAGACAATTGTTACAAACTGGATGGATGCACAATCGCTTAAGGATGGTTGTTGCTGCATTTTTAACTAAACTATTACTGATTGACTGGCGCAAAGGTGAACAGTTTTTTATGCAGCACCTAATCGATGGCGATTTCGCCTCTAATAATGGCGGTTGGCAATGGGCCGCTTCAACGGGTGCCGACGCCGCACCCTACTTTAGAATATTTAACCCGTTAAGACAGTCCGAGCGCTTTGACTCCGCGGGCATATTTATCAAAAAACTAGTTCCCGAGCTGTCTTCTCTCGACAAAAAATCTATTCATAATCCAAGTTCACAGGAGCGCAGTGCTTGCGGTTACCCCGAGCCTATAGTTGACTACAAGTTTGCTCGCGAGCGCGCGTTGGTAGAGTATGCAGGCGCTATGGGTAAGGGCAAATAAGACGCTAAGCTGCCGACTAGCTTAGATTTAATCTGATGACCAGCGCGCGCGAGCCATTAGCTAGCTGCAGTTTACATAAAATAATTTTCAAGTGATTATAAAGGCCCTGCATGAGCCAAGTTACGGCCTTTATAAATACCTGAAGCCGCTGTGCTCAAGTATCTAGCGGGCACCTAAACGATTCATTAACAGCCTAGTCAACTGCACAATCAGCGCTCTAGCAGTGACTTTACTCGGTAATTTGCATGGAGGGGGAAAAACTTACACCGAGCTAACAATCATTTCAACGCCCGACTCTCGAGCTAACAGCAATACATCCGCTGGACGCACGGCAAACAACCCGTTAGTGACCACCCCCACAATTGCATTGAGTTTTACCTCTAAGTCAATGGGCTGATTGATCTGCAAATCATACACATCGATAATATTATTGCCATTATCGGTAACAACTCGCTCACGATACTTAGGTCGCCCGCCTAGCTTCACGAGCTCACGCATGACATAGGCGCGTGCCATTGGAATCACCTCTACGGGCAGAGGGAAATGCCCCAGCACACCAACCCACTTAGATTTATCGGCAATGCACACAAACTCTTGGGCGCAAGCAGCGACTATTTTTTCGCGCGTTAGCGCTGCACCACCACCCTTAATTAAACATAAATCAGCATCGGCTTCATCAGCACCGTCAACATAGACAACCAAGCCCCCGACCTCGTTTAAATCAAACACCTTAATACCGTGATGGTTCAGTCTGTTTGCCGTCGCCTCAGAACTCGCCACGGTACCTTTAAATAATTGCTTATGCTGGGCTAGCGCATCGACAAAATAATTTGCCGTAGAACCCGTACCTACGCCGATAATGGCACTTTCTGTTAGCTTTGGTTGTATATAATCAACAGCCGCTTTGGCAACGACTCGCTTTAACTCATCTTGCGTCATAATGCTTTTTCCACGTATATTTTATTATTAGACGCTCACTATCGAACTTAAGCGTACATCCCAAGGTTTTGGCTGAATCATCGGCAACTCTTGTAGATGATAGGCGACGCCAACAAGCATCGGCAGCTTAGGTCTACCCATAGCTTTCGGTGGCATGCGAGTGAACTCAAAAGCTCTGTCGTAGTAGCCCCCACCCATACCAATACGATGGCCATTCCGATCAAAACTAACAAGTGGGACAATCACTAAGTCAAGCGCAGATGCTGCTGTTTTAGCACCTTTTTTTGGCTCCAAAATACCATAGCGATTCAATCTTAGAGAGCTTCCCGGAGTGAAACTTACAAAATCCATTTGATGGGCTAATGGATCATTAGTTCTAAGTACTGGCAAAAAACACTGTTTTCCCGCTCGCCACGCCGCTTTTATGATAAACCGACAATTTATCTCACTATCGCTAGATAAATATAAGGCTATGCGCTTGGCTTCGGAATACTCAGGCAAAGCACATACTTTTTTTGCAAGCTCTCTGGCCGCACGACTCTGAGCACCTATACCCAGCTTGTGCCGGCGTCGACGAACGACGCTACGTTGTCTTGCCGCCAGCTGACAATCATTCATTATTAAAATCCACACGATATATCGATGCTACAAGTATAGCGGCACACTCACGCAGACACAAAAGCTGTTTATAATTGCGCTCCAGGTTGAGAATAAACACAAGGAATAAAAACAGCACCTAGCTCTTATAGGGGGGCTTTTTCTTGTCACAGGCTATGATAACTTATGGCCGCAAGGAAAAGATTAAAACAGCTATATCAAAGAGGGCTCTATTGAAAATAGGACATTCTAGGAAATATTAGGAGAAGATCTTTGGAGGAGATGATTAAATAAGTTACTAGAGAAAAGGGTAAAAATTTATCAAGAGGTCTCTCAGAGAGGTTATCAGGGTAGTTATCGAGTAAGCCGCAACAACCGCTGTGAAGATGCACCTAATTTGGGCTAGCAAGATGGAGGACATGTAGCAGACAATGCAGCAACTACTTTGCAAAAGCTGTTTAAACAAATAAATCCCAAGACGCCGCTGTCAAACTGACCTTGAACCGATGAGTTCAAGTCGGGGGCTTCCGATCTGCATAAGGCTTTCCGACTAGCGGACATGCACACCAACAGACACTAGAAACCTCCTAGGGTGGTAGTATCGGCTCTAAGACATAGACTAGCTAACGCCACAGGAGTTGGGCAAGTATAGCCAAAGCGACCAGCTTAAGCCATAGACAATTTCCATAATTGAAAGAATGTTCGAGTATAAAAAAGTAGCGTGCGCTGTCATTAGAAACTATGCTGAGGTGGTAGTCCTAATATTGAACTTTTAGCTACCGACTAATCTTAGGCTTCGAGTCCGAGGCAATAAGTGCCTGCACCAGTTATGAGACCCGCAGAGATTTGCGATCGAGGCATTGATAAACATTAATGTTAATATTAACAGTGAGATTAAGCGTGTGGGGAGTCCGAAGGTTTATAGCAGAGCCTCATCTATTCTAGAATGAAGACTGTCTAAGGCCTCTTGATCAATATCACTGCGCTGTTGCTGATTCGTTAATAGTTCATTCGAGAGGTTCAGTGCTGCCATCACGACAATACGTTCGACACCAATGACATTACCCGACTGTCTGATAACGCGCATACGACGATCCAACTCAGAGGCGGCACGCAATAATGCATCTTGCTCCTCTTCAGGGCATGCTACCTGGTAGTCTTTACCCAATATATGCACAGATAGTGTTTCTGTTGCCACAACTTAACCCGCCTAACCTGTCGTTTGTTGTAAATTTTTAAGCTGGCCGATCATCGCCTCAACACGCGCTCTTGCCAATTCGTTTTTTTCAATTAAACGCGAACGCTCTGCTAACAAAGACGACTCACGCGCCTTTAACAATTCACAGTGCTTAATCAACTGATCAACTTTCTTATAAAGATCTTCTATAGTATTTTTAGACATATCTGCAATTAAACGCTCATATTTTACAAACTTCAAGCAATAAGCTTTTGCTCATTGTTTTTATGCGGTCAAAATCAATGTATTACAACCACATTTTAACAAACTACACTAACTTCTTCTATCGAACACTCGTGATTTTGTGAAGACAAAAACTGACAGGCTAAGTAATAAGCCCAAAGCTCAGAGCCAATAATCAGCAATCAATTAAAAATTGTCGCCACAGCCTCAAATCCTCACCTATCACAAAAAAATCAGGGTTGAGCATGCTGTCTTTTTGATTATAGCGAAGCGCTAAACCGCTCGCATTTAACACTTGGCCGCCAGCAGCTTCTACTATTGCCTGCGCTGCTGCGGTGTCCCATTCCGAAGTAGGCCCAAACCGAGGATATAAATCCGCACTACCCTCAGCAATCAAGCATAATTTTAGAGAACTACCCATAGCGCGCAATTGCGCTGGGCCCCACTGGGCTTTTATTTTGTTGCAAAGTGTATCGACTGCATCGGCTCGATGATGCCGACTTGCCAACACCTCTATTGGCAGGCCTGCGTCGATGCGTGCTTGGGCGCAGCGTGCCTGTATATCGACGCGATGACTGTTCGAGATCTTACAGGCATAGCTGTGAGTATATAAGTCAATGTCAGTGCTTTTCACACTCAAAGCATCATTTAAGGCGATCCTCGAATTCGCTGAGTGACAACCCGCATAGCAAACATCGTGCACGGGCACGTAGACGACACCCAACACGGGCACACCATTATTAATAAGGGCAATATTAACCGTGAATTCACCGTTGCGACTAATAAACTCTCTAGTGCCATCCAGAGGATCAACCAGCCAATATTGCTGCCACTGCTGTCTTGTTACAAAGTCGGGCAATACCGACTCTTCCGACAACACGGGCACCTCAGGCGTTAGCCGGTTTAACGCCGCAACGATGCTGTGATGGGCCGCCAGGTCTGCTTGAGTCAAGGGGGACTCATCAGTTTTTGAGACAATATGGAGCTTGTCCGGTTGATCATAAATATCTAGAATTTTCTCGCCAGCAACACGAGCGATACTAATAACATCATCAAGCAATTGCTTTTTGATCATCATTTTTTGTGGTACCTATTATTGATGCTTTTATTAACACTCAAAAAATCAGCGCGAATTACCACCACCGAGCGCGTATTATGAGGGTCGGTATCAGTTAATATAACGATAATCACAAGGTCGCCCTCCTCGGAGACTGACGAGATACAAAGGAACTTAAAGCAATGATTAATTGGGATCAGATAAAAACCGTTATGCTCGATATGGACGGCACCTTGCTTGACCTCCACTACGACAATCATTTCTGGTTAACTCACCTACCTCGACGGTTTGCCGAAATTCATGGCTTAAACCCGTCCGAGTCTAAGCAGCAACTGAATCGACACATTCGCTCCATAGAAGGTACTTTAAACTGGTATTGCCTCGACTATTGGTCCGAACAGCTTAACATTGACATCGTGGCATTAAAAAGCGAAACCAAACATAAAATACGGGAGCGTCCCTTCACTCAAGCATTCTTAAGAGCTCTTAAAAATAGCGGGAAAATCATCTACCTAGTCACCAATGCCCACCCCGACGGCGTTGCTATAAAATTTAAACAGACGGGTATAGAGCTGTTTTTTGATGAAGTGATTACATCGCATCAGTTTCAGGCGCCTAAAGAACAACAGCGTTTTTGGCGTGCCCTAACTCGAGATTATCCCTTTAATAACGCCAGCACCTTATTCATCGATGATAACAAAATGGTGCTTGATGCCGCTAAGACCTTTGGTATAAAACATATTCTAGGAATTCATCAGCCCGATAGCCAGCAACAAAGGCAGTTAACCGATGTACCTGCAATCCATGATTTTAATGAGATAATGGCGGGACTTAACAAGACGTATATAGATGAAAGCAAGTGACCGCACGTCACTCATAAATTTACATTGAATAACTCGTTATACTGGGCATACATCAACAAGAGGCGAACTAATGACAAAGGTTAGACTAGATAAATGGCTTTGGGCCGCGCGATTTTTTAAGACCCGCAGCCTCGCCAAACAGGCCATTGAGGGCGGTAAAGTTCAGTGCGACGGCCAACGAGTGAAGGCTAGCAAAGAGATAATGACCGACACTATCGTTAATATACGCCAAGGTTGGGATACTAAAGAAGTGGTTGTAACGCAGTTATCCGACCAGCGCCGCGGAGCACCCGAGGCTGCGCTATTATTTGAAGAGACGCCCGCGAGCATTGAGCAACGCAAAGTCAGTGCGGAACAGCGCAGAGTGTTGCAAAGCGCCTCGGGCCTCCAAACCGAAGGACGCCCCAACAAAAAACAACGCCGTCAAATACATCGATTTAGAGATCTCATTGATGACTGAATCATAAGTTTGCCCTAGCGCTAAACTGACCTTTAGCTTTACAAGCTATTGTCCATTATTTAAGAGTTA
>JBLIME010000146.1:0-7090 GCA_047638515.1 Pseudohongiellaceae bacterium | reverse complement strand
TTTCGGATAATGTAAGTCGGCCAAGATTGCATATCGACCAAAGTCACAATGACATTATTGAGGAGGCGAACAAGTGAATTGGGATAACGAAAATGAAGTGGTTACTGCGCACAATATTGAGAAAGCTATGAAAGTCATGTTTTTCGATAAAATTGTTGTGCCGTTAATGGCTTGTGTCTTCTATGAGGTTTATTGCCGCTTGAGCTCCGATTGGTAAGTTGCAAATTACCGATGACGACACTGGTGAACCTAAAAGTACGGTCGAAACTTATTTTGTCAAAAGTGCGTTAGAGGGAAAACCAGTAGAACTGCTCGACTCAGAAAGTAGACTTGTTTGCAAAAAACTACGGGCGTAAGAGTCAATCAACTTTTTGTGAGTATAGTTTTTTTATGGAGTGTTACCGCTGTTGATAATAAACAGTCTTGGGACGAAGAAGAAACCCTTTACCCCAGAAAAGGTAAGACCTGTTCGGTGAAGCGCTTAACGTTCGCGGCTTTAGTGGCGCGCCTTCCGTTGGAAAAAAACAGGTTTGGGAGAGGCTAAGTGACTGAATATCGCTATTGAATCATATCAGGCGGCTGCTGATAAGCTAGGCGTTTTAAGATATTGTTGATTGCTTTAGACCTGAGAGTAGATTAAATTGCCGAGCGCTTACCTGTTGGCGTCGGCAAATATTTGTCGAGTTTGTTGCATATCGTAAGCAGATTCTTTAGCTGAATTGTGGTTCCACTGACTTCTTTTTATATTGATGAAATCTCCACCGTAAATATGTATGCCCCCGGTAAAATTCTTGGTTGAATTTTTAACGGAGTGGATTACCTCGGGACCGAATATGACTACGTTACCAGCGGTAACCTCTTTACTGTTTTGCCGCACAATTGAGTCATCGCGTCGAACGTAGAAAGTATTCTCTTCGGCCCCAGTATATATGCCGATGACGGCCCATAAATTGTGATTGTGAGCATGTAGCTCCATGCCGGGCGCCCAAATAAAGTTGATGATGGATAAATTATCTGCAGAATATAAGACGTCAAAGCCCGCCTCGGTAGGCTTACCTAATTCAGCCATAATACTATTAGGGTATTTAAGCGCGTTCGCGAGCAAAATTTTAATACGTTTATAGCTGTCGTCGTGCAAAGCAAGCTCTTTACACCGTTCAATGAAAGTGTCTTTATTAAACATTTATCAATCCCTCTACTGCCACTGAATAGTTTATAGGTTAAGTTGAAAATGCAGGTTCAAGTTAAGTCTCTACATTAAAGCGTCGGTATTAATCGGTACAATAACTATAAAGTTCTTCGATCGCAGGCTGGACGCCTAGGCGCCATGCCGCGGTAAACGAGTTGGCGACCTTAAGTCGTCGCTACGCTCACCGTTAATGACATAAGATGGTTGTTGATAGCTAAACAACTACAGATGCCTTTTGGTAAAAATACCGCTAATGTGAATCTATTTGACAAAGACAATTTCTTTGCCATCGTGGCGCTTCAAGCTAGTGTAGCATTGATTTTCCTAGCGTCGTCAATACCCGAGGTTCATCCGATTATTAACTGCCCGCGATTTGAAGTACTAACCTTAGTTAGTAGCAAGAGTTGGGTGTGCTGTCTGGGTTAATCTCGCCGGCTACCTCTTCGGGATCGACATCGTTCACCAGCAAAACCTCACGCACAACTTCTATGTGTTCGAGGACTCTTTTATAATTTTCACCATAATCGTATTGATTGACTTCTATCGTTTTAGGCATGTAACTGAATGCAATTTTAAGTGCCATCAGTGTGTCGTTATCGATTTTTTCTTGCATTATGTATCTCCAGTTATGATTCAAGGCAGCGGCCTTGGCCGTGATTATTGTTGAGAAGTTACTTGATGCCAGCGATTGGCGCGCTGACTGCGTTCTTCTTCGCGCTCGATCTCAAGCATGCGATCGCGAATATTATGGATGTGCTCGATAGCCATCCGTTTTGCTTTTTCAGGTTCACGATTTATAATTGCATTATAAATATTAAGGTGGTTGCTATCTATTTGTTTTTTTTGCCGATCGAGGTAGTAAAGGCTAGTAATAGAATCGACGACGCTATTGAGCATTAACTGCATCAAGCTTTGAAGTGTATGAATTAACACAGGGTTGTGTGAAGCTTCATAGATGGAGCGGTGAAAGGCATGATCCAGTCGAGCCGTATCTAACAAGTCTTTGTTGTTTTCGGGTGATTGGTTCATTGCCTGGTAAGCTTTAGTAATTTTATACAAATCTTTTGTGGTGCCACGCTCGGCAGCAAGCGAGGAGGCTTCACCTTCGAGCAATTCACGGACTTCTAATAAATCATAAAGCAGTCTTGGATGGTTTTCATAAAGGCGAGCAAGTGGATTTACGTTCTGAGTTTTATCGAGCATACCGATAACGAAAGAGCCTTTACCGTGTTCTGTGTCGATAACACCGCGTCCACGTAATTCTTTTAGCGCCTCTCTGATTAGCGGCCTCGAGGCCTTAAGACGTTGACAAAGTTGCCGCTCCGACGGAATTTTATCGCCAGGCTGAAGCGTGCCGTCAAGAATTAGCTCTTCGAGATGCCGCGATATTAATGTAGAGCGAGCGGGAGAAGTCGCGTCGGAGATAGTTACTGCAGCCATGATGTTATGTCCTTAGATACAGTTGTCTGGTAATACCAGTTATTGTATTGTACAAGCTCGCACCTGTCAGCCCCTATATTAGAAGGCTCTAGTATTTCAAGCGCAACTTGCTGGTATGACCACTTCTGTGTCAGGTGGACATATTAGTGCCTAAGGGCTAATCTAAGCAAGATTACTTAATTTGATAGATAAGTCTGGGACCAACGCTAGGTGTGCAGTAAGCCTTTTGACACTTATTCAAGGTTCGACAGCACTGCCAGGCAGTAATAAATATATCCTGCCTGTATAATGATTAACGTGTAGTTGGAACACTTACAGCCTCAATCTATGTAGTGTCACATGCGCAGAAAATAAATAAGCAACATTGCCGCTAATCAATAATTAAGAAGGAAAGAAATAGTATGTTATCAATCAAACGTTTAAGTCTTGCAGAAGCCAAGATACTGATGGACGGCGCGAGAAGAAAGTCTGAAGAGATTGGCGTGCCTATGTGTATTGCCGTGGCAGATGACTCTGGTAATACAATCGCATTCGATCGCATGGACGGTGGTAAGGCGCACAGTATTTTGTTGGCGCAAGATAAAGCTTACACCGCCGGTGCTGCTCGTAAAGCAACCCACGACTACAATGCGGTCAATGTTCCGGGCAACCTTGCCTTCGGTATTCACACCGAGGCTGGTGGACGTATCAGCACCGTAGGTGGTGGTATTCCGGTCATGGTCGACGGTGAGTGTGTCGGCGGCATAGGTTTGAGTGGCGGTGCGCCGCAGCAAGATATGGATTGTGCACAGGCAGGTATCGATTTTTTTAACCAGCAGTAAAAACTGACTATTATTTAAAGTTATTTCGATCACTTTGAGTTAATAAAGTTTTACATTGCTGCTCCGTTTATTAATTAAAAGTGAGCGAAATGAAACAACTAAATAATATTGAAATACTAGCCGAAACCTTCAGACAGTTTATTGATCCCGAGTATGTAATCGTGGATCGAGAGACACAGAAGGTCTACGAGTGCGATGGCCTTGCAGCTTACACTGAAATGCCAAAGCTGGTAGTTCTGCCCGAGAGCGTAGAACAGGTTCAGCGAGTGCTAAAGTTATGTCATCAACATAAAGTCCCTGTTGTTGCTCGAGGTGCAGGTACTAGCCTTTCAGCAGGAGCAACACCCCACAAAGACGGCGTTGTTTTATCCTTAGCTAAATTTAAAAATATTTTAGAAATTAACACGCTAGCACGCACCGCAAGACTGCAGCCAGGAGTGCGCAACCTAGCCATTAGCGAGGCAGCCAACGAAGACGGGCTGTATTACGCACCCGATCCATCCTCACAAATTGCTTGCTCTATCGGCGGCAACGTCGCAGAGAACGCCGGTGGCGTCCACTGCCTCAAGTATGGCTTAACCGTTCACAATGTTCTAAAAATTCAAATGGTAACCGTCGAAGGTGAGCTTGTCACCATCGGCAGCGATGGCCTCGACAGCTTTGGCGCGGATATGCTGGCGCTGATTAATGGCTCCGAAGGCATGCTTGGGGTTATTACTGAAATAACTGTCAAGCTGTTACCACTGCCTGAAAAAGCACAGGTTATCCTAGCGGGTTTTGACTCGGTAAAAACTGCAGGTGACTCGGTCGGAGCCATTATTTCGGAGGGCATCATCCCCGGTGGCTTAGAGATGATGGATAGCTATGCGATAAAAGCCGCAGAGGCATTTGCTAATGCTGGCTATCCACTCGATGCCCAGGCGCTGTTGTTATGTGAGGTCGATGGCACACTCGAAGAGGTGCAAGAGCATATTGATCAAGTCGCCGGACTCTTTAAAAAATTAGGGGCAACTAGTGTACGTATTTCACAAAGTGAAGCCGAGCGCGCTTTATTTTGGAAGGGTCGTAAATCGGCGTTCCCAGCGGTGGGACGGCTTTCACCCGATTATTACTGTATGGACGGCACTATTCCCAGAGGACAGTTATCCCACGTGCTCACGGAGATTAATCGCCTGTCCGAAGTCTATAATTTACGCGTAGCCAATGTCTTTCATGCGGGCGATGGCAATCTACATCCGTTGATTTTGTTTGATTCAAGTGTCCCCGGCGAATTCGAAAAAACGGAAGAATTTGGCGGAAAAATACTCGAGCTATGCGTTGAAGTTGGTGGCTGCATTACCGGCGAACACGGAGTTGGTCTAGAAAAAATTCGTCAAATGGCGGTTCAGTTTAACGACTTAGAAATTGCTCAGTTTCATGGCATTAAAGCCGCCTTTGACGCCAACGGCACACTAAACCCGGGCAAGGGCATCCCGGTGTTAAAACGCTGCCAAGAATACCGTGCCCTACGTAAAAAACCCGCTAATGATGACGTTCTTAATCAAGGGAGTAGCGCGGCATGAGCGACCTAAGCTCAGAACTTGTAGGTCAAGTAAAAGCCTGTATCGATAGTAACCAAAAAATTATCATCGAAGGTGGCGGTACTAAAAAAGCCTTGGGGCGCAATACCTATAATACTGGTGCCCAAGTCATTTCTACCAAAGAGCACACCGGAATTATTAATTATGAGCCGGTAGAGTTGGTGATGACCGTACGCGCAGGTACTACTCTAAAAGAAATCGATGCAGCGCTGGCAGAAAATAATCAAGTGCTCGCTTGCGACCCCCCACGCTTTGACGGTAACGCAACATTTGGTGGCTCGCTAGCCGCTCATTTATCGGGGCCCAGCCGTCCCTGGTTAGGTTCTATCCGCGATCATGTGCTCGGTGTTAATTTAATTAACGGCAACGGCGAGCACTTGCGTTTTGGTGGCAAGGTGATGAAAAATGTAGCTGGTTATGATGTGTCACGTCTACAAGCTGGCGCCATGGGCACACTTGGCTTAATGACTGAAATGAGCTTCAAAGTATTGCCAAAACTAGCAGTAACCTCGACGCTTCGCGCCGAGGCCACACAGGCTGAAGCCATTCAGATTATGAATGAGTTTTCAGGCCAGCCAAAACCTCTTATGGGCGCGTGTTGGTTAAATAATTATCTATATTTGAGATTGTCAGGTGCTGAGAGTGCCGTCGAAGGCACCCTTACGCAATGGCATAAAAAACTCACTAACTCTAAAGAGTTATCTCTGCCTGACGCTCTATCCTTCTGGAGCAACTTGCGTGAACAGAGCGATAGTTTTTTCTCCGAGCGTGATGCAGGGGAATCACTGTGGCGCTTTTCCCTAAGTTCAGCCGCTCCTGTCCATCTTGAGGGTGAGCGTTGGCTGCTTGATTGGGCGGGCTCTCAGCGCTTTCTGAAAGGTGAGTTTCCTCAAACCGAATTATCGGCATGGGCGCGCGAGCACGGTGGCGAAGTGGTTTTATATCAAGGCGGCGATCGTACACAAGAAATAATAACTGAACCTAATAGCGTCATGAAGACACTCCAAAAAAACATTAAACATTCATTCGACCCGCAAAATATTTTCAATGCCGGTCGCTTATACAGTTGGATGTAGGGAAAAATTATGCATACGAATACTCATCCAAAAATGGTTGGTCTACCAAATATCAAAGAGGCCGAAGATATTTTGAGTGCCTGCGTGCACTGCGGTTTTTGCACGGCAACCTGCCCAACCTATCAACATTTTGGCGACGAGCGCGATGGGCCTCGCGGGCGCATTTATCTAATCAAGCAGTTGTTAGAAACCAATGAGGTAACCGCGAGTACACAGACGCATCTCGACCGCTGCTTAACTTGCAGAAGTTGTGAGACGACCTGTCCATCGGGTGTGAAATACGGCCGCTTGGTTGATATTGGTCGGGGTATTGTCGAGGAGCGTGTCACACGCAAGCCACTCGACAGGTTTATGCGCTTTTCATTAAGAAAAGTCTTGCCGAATGCAAAACTCTTTGGTGCTTTAGTGGGTATGGGGCAGTTGGTAAAGCCACTGCTTAAAGGCACCTCGATTGGTGCTAAAATCCCACCAAAAAAAGTCGCCTCGCCCTGGCCAAAAACTGCCAACAACGGTAACGGTCACGCGCGACACATGCTTGCCCTAGCCGGCTGTGCCCAATCTGTGACAACGCCAAATACCAACGCGGCAACGGCGCGAGTTTTAGACAAATTAGGCATTAGTTTAGTCGAGGCGCCAAAGGCAGGTTGTTGTGGTGCCGTCGACCACCATCTCGGCGCACACGCCGATGGCCTCGTCGCAATGCGCAGAAATATCGATGCTTGGTGGCCCGCGATTGAAGCTGGCGCAGAAGCTATCGTCATGACCGCTTCTGGTTGTGGCGTCATGGTGAAAGAGTATGGCGAATTATTAGAGCACGATAGTGACTATGCGGCTAAATCTAAAAAAATTAGCGAAATAACCAAAGATTTAAGTGAAATTTTACTCAAGGAAGATTTAGAAAAGCTTGATGTTAGCGATAAAAAACCAACAGCATTTCATTGTCCCTGTACGCTTCAGCACGGTCAGCAATTAAACGGTGTTGTT
>JBLIME010000145.1:0-7094 GCA_047638515.1 Pseudohongiellaceae bacterium | reverse complement strand
TGGTCCCGGCGTTATCACCAACCCCAGCACAACGACCGTTGTTAACGGAAGCTTAAGCGATGTTAGCAATAC
This sequence comes from Pseudohongiellaceae bacterium, assembly GCA_047638515.1. Taxonomy (GTDB): domain Bacteria; phylum Pseudomonadota; class Gammaproteobacteria; order Pseudomonadales; family Cellvibrionaceae; genus CANLBN01. Next base: position 7,022 of record JBLIME010000145.1, on the reverse strand, counting down.
TGATAATGTATTTTTAGAAAACACCTCGAGAACCATTAATTTTTTCTCTCTGCAAGATGAGTGGAGTATTAATAATCGCTTAGATTTAGTCTCGGGGGTGCGTTACGATGACTATTCAGATTTTGGCGATACCATTAATCCTCGTATAGCCTTGATATGGAATGTTAGTAGTACCTTAACCACTAAGTTACTCTATGGCAGTGCATTTAGAGCACCTTCGTTTGGGGAGCTAGGGCTACAAAATAATCCCGCAGCCCTAGGCAACGCAGACCTAAACCCTGAAACCATCGATACTTACGAAGTCGCCTTCAGTTATAGACCTCGCTCTTATCTGCAAACAAATCTCAATTTATTTACCTATCAAGCACAAGACCTTATTGAATTTGTTCCTAGCGCCGTTGGCAACAAGGCCAGTAATGCTCGCGATCAAGAGGGTTATGGCTTCGAGTGGGAGGTCAATTGGGAGCTAAATAAGCAATGGCGCTTAAACTCAAGCCTGGCTTGGCAACAGTCCGAAGACAGCGATACTGGTAACGCCATTGCCGACGCTCCCGGCCGACAATTTATGTTGAACAGTTACTGGAAAGTAGCACCGCAATGGCTGCTGAGCTCTCAATTGAACTGGGTAGGAGATCGTGTGCGTGGCGCTGGCGATACCAGGGACAGTATTGGTGATTACTCCTTAGTTGATTTCACGTTGAAACGTCAAAATATTTATAAAAATCTCGACATTTCACTTGGTGTTCGCAACGTATTCGATAAAGACGCTCGCGAACCTAGCAGCCCTAGTGGATCTTTTGTACCCGTTGCTGATGATTTTCCATTGGCAGGCCGCAGTTTCTGGACAGAGATACGCTATCAGCTCTAATCGGAACTGCTTTTCAGTGGCTTCCTTCGACTATTGCGCATCGCGGCTCATTTTAGGTGATTTACACAACTACTATCGTGACACTACGAGTCTCTCTCCTCTAAGTCGGCATAAGCATCAGTAAACATCGCAATCATGTATTTGTGCCTGAATTGATCATTAGACACCGAGTTAAACATTACCAAGTTATATCAAAATAACGTCGGCAAGCTGATCACTTATAAACTACAATGAGATCACCCATTGATTTAACGTAATAGTGGCGGCAAGGTCGAGCAAGCGCTAATACCTTCATCGAAGCCTTTGTTCCGCGGCCGCGGTATAGCTCTCAGCTACACAGGATGCCTGCTGCGACTAAGGCTGTTGAATATTAGCGAGGCACTGAACAATATTGAAACATCAACAAAAGCATCTTAGCGTCGTATTGAAAAAAATATTGTGGCTTCTATTGATCGTTTCGATCAGTAGTCCTTTAGCGGCTCGAAACAACTCAACAAATAGTGAACTCGACTATCTATTACTCAGCCTTGAAGAACTTGGCAATATAAATACCTCGATTGCCACAGGCAACAGTACATCGCTCGATCAGGCGCCGGCTGCAGCAACGGTCATTACCGCCAAACAAATACAGGCACTAGGTGCAAGCACCATAGACGATGTCCTAGAGACGGTTCCTGGGCTACATATAGCCCTCTCTGGCGCCTTTAGGCTCGACACCATCTATTCTATACGAGGCATTCACACCACACTTAACTCTCAGGTTCTTCTATTGATTAACGGCTATCCGACCCAGTATTCGGTGAGTGGTGGTCGCCCGCCGCTATTGCGCCAATCCGTCAATAATGTCTCGCGCATCGAAGTTCTGCGCGGGCCAGGTTCTGCCATCTATGGCTCGGATGCATTCTCTGGCGTTATCAATATTATTACTAAATCTGCTAGAGAGATCGACGGCACCGAGGTTGGTAGTAAAATCGGCTCATTTGGTTTTCGTGAGGCCTGGCTTCAAAGTGGTCATCAATTCAAAAAGTGGGATGTTAACTTCTCGTTGAATCACCAACAAACTAATGGCGACTCAGATCGAACTATTGATTCGGACTTTCAAACAAGCTTCGATAAGTTAATTGGCACATCCGCTTCGTTGGCACCGGGAGCCTTAGCTACCGGCTATGAAATTACCGACGCTTCAATAGGCCTGGTTAATGAACACTGGGCAATGAATGCACGCACATGGCAATCGAATAATACAGGCAACGGCGCAGGCGGTGCGCAATCACTCGACCCTGAATCCAAAGACGACCTCAGCCTTTACACGACCGACATTAGCTTTGAGACTAGTGCTTGGTTTGAGGCTTGGGACAATTCCGTCAAATTAAACTATGCCTACTTTAAAACAGACCCTAACTTTACTTTATTTCCGAAAGGCAGTTCTTTAGGTATAGGGGCAGATGGAAATTTAAGCTTAATGCCCGTAGGCATTATTACTTTCATTGATGGATTCATCAGTAATCCGAGTACCATTACAGAGGACGCTCAGATAGAATCCGTTAATGTCTACAACGGCATAAAAGCTCATAGGCTTCGTGTTACTTTTGGTCGTCGTTATCAATCAATTGAGACAACTGAGGCCAAAAATTTTGGCCCGGGAGTTATTACCAGCCCCAACACAACCTTCGTTATTGATGGCAACTTAACCGATGTCAGTAATACCGATAATGTGTTTCTGGAAAACACCTCTAGAACCATTAACTTTTTCTCCCTGCAAGATGAGTGGCAAATTGGCGCTAACTTAGACCTGATCTCGGGAGTGCGTTACGATAACTATTCCAATTTTGGCGACACTATCAACCCACGTGTAGCTCTGGTATGGCGTGCGAGCGATGCTCTAACCACAAAATTACTTTATGGCAGCGCCTTCAGAGCACCATCATTTGGCGAACTGGGGCTGCAAAATACTCCAGGCGTCGTAGGCAATAAAAACTTAGCTCCTGAAACTATCGATAGTTACGAACTCGGCTTGAATTTCAGGCCTCGGCATTATCTTCAAACAACCTTTAATTTATTCACTTATCAGGCCAAAGATCTGATTGAACTGCGACCCAGTACGGGCGGCAACCAGACAAATAATGCACGTGACCAAGAGGGTTACGGTTTTGAGTGGGGGATCAAGTGGAAGCTAAACAAGCAGCTACGCTTTAACGCCAACTTGGCTTGGCAACGATCTCACAACAGCGACACCAACAATGCGACAGCCGACGCACCAGGCCGACAATTTATGCTAAATAGTTATTGGAAACTAGCGCCACAATGGCTGATTAGCTCACAAGTTAACTGGGTGGGTGATCGTGTTCGCGCAGCTAGTGATCTCAGAGACAACATTGCTGACTACACTCTTGTTAACCTCGTATTAAAACGACGACATCTTTATAAAAATCTCGACATCACATTTGGTGTGCGCAATGCCTTTGACAGGGATGCACGTGAACCCAGCAGTACCAGTGGATCTTTTATGCCCGTAGCCGATGATTTTCCTTTAGCGGGTCGCAGCTTTTGGACAGAAGTACGCTATCAGCTCTGAATAAAGGACCTCTATTGACCATCATCGCGTAATTGACGTCGCATTAGTGTCTAAAAGTGTATTTATTTTCATAATACTAATAAAACTACAAATATAATCTATATGATGAATCACCTAATGGTAGTATCTGTCGGTATTAACTATAATTGAGGGTATCTGTGCCTGTGTCAAACGCTAAAATCTCATCTAAAGAGAACATACCCAGTCTTGTTAATGAGCTTGATGTTGCCGAGCTTGTTGTTCAACTCTTAGAATCTATTGGCGTCCAGTACATATTTGGCATTCCAGGTGGTGCAGTCGAGCCCATTTATAATGCTCTCGCAAAGAGCTCTCGTCGTGGCGGCTTGAGACCAATTAATAGCTGTCACGAGACCGGCGCTGCTTTTATGGCCGATGGATATTATCGTGAAACACGTAAGCTGGGTGTTTGTATGGCCACATCTGGCCCAGGCGCTACTAATTTAATAACCGGCATTGCCTGCGCCTACGATAATAATATCCCGATGTTAGTTCTTACCGGGCAGCCGGCGATATCTTCTTTTGGGAAAAATGCGTTTCAAGATTCGTCAGACGTGGGCGTCAATGTTGTTGGCATGCTCGGCCATTGTACTCACTATAATTCTTTAGTCTCACATCCCGATCAATTGCCGCATAAGCTAGCAAGTGCAATATTGACCGCCTTTGAGGCCAAGGGGCCTGTGCACTTATCAATTCCCGTTGATATTCTTCGTCAGCGAACATCGTCGTCGGCAGTAGTATTTGACTTGATGGGCAAACTCAATAAACAGCACGCTATGTTTGACAAGGAGGCGACTAATGAACTTACACTGCTGCTTAGTCAAAGTCAGCAACCTATATTTTTTATTGGCTGTGGCGCCGAAGAGGCCATTGAACAAATAATGCGGTTGGCTGAGTTCACTGGGGCTCTGTTCGTAACGACATCCGATGCCAAGGGTTTGATTAACCCACTACATTCCTCTTATCGCGGTGTTTTTGGCTTTGGAGGACACAAGAGCGCGACTGATTGTCTGGCAACTAGTTCAGAGATTACCGTTGCTTTTGGCACTAGTTTTGATGAATTCTCTACTAACGGCTGGTCGTCAGATCTACTAAACGACACATTAATACACGTTGACGAAATACCGAATCATTTTTTAAATTCTTCTATGGCAAAGCTTCATGTACGGGGTCATATAAACACTATTTGTCAGCATTTAACGCAGCATTTAATAAGCCGGTCTTTTGTTGCATCAAAAAAACAAAAAAATGCGCTGGCCAGCGGTCGCTTTAATCCCTTCGTGCGCTTCAATGAGTTAGAAAAATATTACTCGGACGCGACGCCTATAAAGCCCCAAAGGTTAATGAAAGAATTATCTGAGCGATTTCCACCAAACACTCGCTTCTTGGCCGATACGGGTAATAGCATGTTGTGGACGCCGCATTATCTGCAAGCGCAAAATCGACGTGGAAACTATAATCGTGAGCCGGACAAAGATAGATATGAACGTCGATCAAAATCAACAAGTTGGTTAAGGTTATTATTAAAGTTTGCACCGATGGGTTGGGCTATTGGTGCAGCTATTGGCGTTAGTCGAGGCAGCCCCGATTATACGACGGTATGCATCACTGGTGACGGCGCGTACTTAATGGCTGGTCAAGAAATTACCATCGCCATCCAAGAAAAACTGCCGGTTATTTTTATCATTTTAAACGACAGCGCCTACGGCATGGTTATGCACGGGCAAGTTCTGGCTAAAGCTGAAGCTATTGCATTTGAGTTACAGAAGGTTGATTTTACCAAGCAGGCCGAGTCAATGGGTATTCCCGGCTTTATTATCGAGTCGCCAGAGGATTTCAACAAAATTGATTTCGAAGCTTTGTTGGCACGCGATGGCCCCGCCATCATAGACGTGCGTGTTGATATAAAAGAAGTGCCACCGATGCTCAATCGTTTAAAATCGCTTGGCAGTGTTCAAAAGGAATAACTCACAATCACTTATTAGTGTGTGATTTTTACTTTACACCTTTTTACCCATAATATTGATTACTCACTATGCCTGAAAAAAAACGCGATAAAGCACAAATACGTGATGATATTTTTAATAAAAAAACTGCGACGCATATCTGGAAAGAAACTCCCTGTGAAGACAATCCCTATATTGCTGAATCTGCACTATGCCATGGCTACGATTTATATGAGTTGATGGAGAAGTGTAGCTTTAGCGACACGTTTTATCTATTATTTCGAGGAGAACTACCTGACCCACAGGCCAGCAAACTCCTTGAGACATTAATGATTGCTCTAATCAACCCGGGGCCTAGACACCCGGCAACGAGGGCCGCAATGAATGCCGGTATTGGCAAAACTATGCCTACACATATTATTCCCATTGCGACGTCAATTTTAGGGGGCAATTATTTAGGGGGCGGCGAAATTGAACCAGCGATGCGCTTTTTAAATAAGCACAAAAACAAAAATCCAATCACTTCGGCCACGCATTTATTAGCAGAACACGACGATAGCGACTCTATAGCTCCAGGGTTTGGCAAGCGCTTCGGTGGTATCGATGTAATGAGCCACAGTATTGTTGAGCGCTTATTATTACTTAAAGGCAATCAACCGGTTTTAGAATGGAGCGCAACATTTGCCAATACGCTTAATAATAAAAGCATGGGTTGGCTTTCGACTGGAGTTGCTGCAGCCGTCTTTTGCGATCTTGGCTTTCAACCAAAGATGGGTGGCGCTTTATTTCAACTTCTTGGTGCGCCAGGCTTAGCTGCACACGGATTAGAACTTGCAAACAAACCCATTACTGCAATGCCTTTTATTAGTGATGAGAATTATGTTATCGAAAAGTAGCTCTGAAAGTATTCAGGTATTAAATAGTAATCGTAATGTTATTCGTAGCAGCACGGGAGGTTGGCGAGTTGGTCAAGGCGTATATAGTCACGGTTACTCAATGCTTGATGAGCTAGTCGGTGAAAAGTCATATTTTCAACTGATGATTTTAAACGCCACCGGAAGACTAGTAGATCGACGCCTAGCCGACTGGTCAGAAGCAATGTATGGCTGCTTAAGTTGGCCAGATCCTCGCATCTGGTGCAATCAGATCGGAGCTTTAGCCGGCGAGGCAAAAACTTCAGTGGTTGCGGGGACAACCGCGGGCATTATGGCTGCCGACTCTAAAATGTATGGGATGTACACCATACTGGATGGAATAGCCTTTATCCAATCGGCCCTTGAAAAGACTAAAAACAACCAGACACCAGCAGAGATCGTTACCGACAACATACAAAAAAATAGGGGTAAACTCAATATCACAGGATATGTGCGCCCTATAGCGAAGGGCGATGAGCGCATAGAAACGATGCAACGAGTTAGTAAGCACCTACAGTTTGACGAAGGACCACACCTCTTGCTCGCCTATCAAATAGAAAATCAAATAAAAAGACGATTTAACGAGGGTATGAATATTAACGGTTACGTCGCCGCGTTTTTCTCCGATCAGGGGTTCTCTGCAGACGAGGTTTATCAAATATTTTCAACTGTAGTAATGAGCGGAGTAACTGCTTGCTACT
>JBLIME010000144.1:0-7171 GCA_047638515.1 Pseudohongiellaceae bacterium | reverse complement strand
ATTTCACCAGAAATAGTGATAATAACGACTTTCATTTAACCAAAGAAGGCGGTCATAGTCATCGGCGTATTATCCACAGTACCGATGCTACCGGTAAAGAGGTTCACCGAACCTTGATCGAGCGCTTAAGGGCAGCTGAAAATGTTGACATTTTTGAGCAACATATCGCTGTCGATTTAATACAACAAGCCGATGCATCCAGTAAGCGATTGCGTTGCAGCGGGGCTTATGTGTACGACCGCGAACAGGACTGTGTGTGTACCTTTCAAGCTAAAATTGTTATTTTAGCGACTGGCGGCGCCAGCAAAGCTTATTTGTATACTAGCAATCCCGACGGTGCTAGCGGCGATGGCATTGCCATGGCCTGGCGTGCCGGCTGTCGTATTGCCAATATGGAGTTCAACCAGTTTCATCCAACCTGCCTGTATCATCCGAAAGCAAAAACCGTCTTATTGACCGAGGCTCTGCGAGGCGAAGGCGCCTACTTGAAGCTCCCTAATGGCGAACGCTTTATGCATCGCTTTGATGAACAGAAAGAGCTTGCCCCACGCGATATTGTAGCTCGTGCCATTGATCACGAAATAAAACGTTTAGGTTGCGACCATCTATATCTGGATATTAGTCATAAGCCAGCAGAATTTATTAATGAACACTTTCCAAATGTCAAAGCAAGTTGCCTACAATATGGCATTGATATTACCAAAGACCCGATTCCTGTTGTGCCCGCAGCTCACTATACCTGCGGAGGAGTTATGGTCGATAAAAATGGACAAACTGATCTGCAAAACTTATATGCCATTGGAGAGACCTCATTTACAGGCCTACACGGAGCCAATCGTATGGCAAGCAATTCGCTACTTGAGTGTATCGTTTATGCGCGCTCGGCGGCTGAACATATAAAGCAAAATATAGGTCAAATTCTGGCTACTGATACTCCTAACGACTGGGACGAGTCACGTGTCAAAAATTCAGATGAAGATGTTGTTATTGCCCACAACTGGGATGAATTGAGACGCTTTATGTGGGACTACGTGGGTATTGTTCGCACTCAAAAAAGATTAGAACGCGCACAGCACCGCATCAAATTATTGCAAAGAGAAATTTCAGAATACTACAGTAATTATAAGGTAGGCAACGATTTGATTGAGCTGCGTAACCTGACAACGGTTGCACAGCTGATCATTCGCTCGGCTATGGAGCGTAAAGAAAGTCGAGGCCTGCATTACTCTTTAGACTACCCCAATTTAGGACGTGTAGCTCGCGACACTATCTTAGTTCCAACTAACTTTGCGGCACAAAATATTGTCGTCGACATGGCGGATTAGTACTGCCTGTACTGAACTGACCAAAGACGACAACATCTAACCTAAGTAGTCGTTCATGGAAGAACTACTGCGGGTGCCCTCTTTCAAGTTGCCATCATTTGACCGTTCTTTATTTTTTTTGCCTCCTTGTTCCTAAAAACGGGTTACAACAGCCACAAAAAATGCCGAGGATAATACCAAAAAAAGGCTAGATGAATGCTATCAGCAATCTTAGCTTTATTGTTTTCTGGCGGTGCAGATTGCAACTGAAAATCAAGAGGATCCCCACTGGCGCCTTTCAATGATCACTAAAAGTATTAGTTATTGATCGATGCCAACAGGTTATTCTTTCTTTGTGGGAATCAATATTCGTTATATTTTTTAAATTTCTTAGCTATCCCACGATTTTAGCAAGCTCGCTAATAGACCCACACATTAGACAATTTAATTTAATTTAAAAATAGACCCACTATCACTATAATTTTTGAGTAGTTTCTTCAGCTTTGACTTAGCTAGGTCTACTCATCTATTAAGATTGTAACCACAAGCAAGCTCTATAGTTACCTCAGGAGAGACATTTTTTATCTTTTCAATAGGTTTAAAAAGGGCTGGTGATGTCCTCAAAACTTTTATACTGCTCTATCGCGCTTAGTATTTGACCTGAATACCTTCGCGAGTATAGTGGTTGCTAGCCTCACTTCATTTTACCATGCAACGGTGGTGACAGCTTGATCAGATTACTAGTGTTAGCCAAGCCTTGCTCGTCAAACTCAACCGCTACGTTGACAAAATTTATTTAATTAAATCTATTAGAAGTGGACGTACTCAATCCATAGCGACATACTTTTCAATATGCATTGGTCGCTATGTCGGCATCGGGAATTATTCCTCGTCGCCCTGGCCAGTGAATTCTACCCAGGTAGAAGCAGGTTGAAACTTCACGACTTACCGAGCATAGTTTATAACTAATTATGGTCACTTTTCGTTGGCAAGCCCTGCCCATAAGAGTATGGCCTTACACGCAAAGAATTTAACTCAAAGAGAGAATTGTAGTCATTCAATAGCTTTTATCGGGTCATCAAGACTTGGTTTAATTCTAGCTAAACGACCTGAGTCTAGTCGCGAAACCGAATTTATAGAGTAGTCGAACAGACCGATTGCACCTCATTAAATCCTTACATTGCTCCACAAGGTTTAGTCGGCAGTCTTTGCCAGACGTTTAAGGCGTTGGGCGTTGACCCCAACCTACAAATTGTAGCCACTAGAAACTCAATCATCGTCATTTTCTTAAAAGTTTTTAATAACTTATTTATCCAATGTAGTGCTGTCGCGATGCTTAACATCTGGCTGTTATATCATTTATTAAGTATTGATCAAAAGCTATTGAAATAATTCAAAATAAAAATCTGTCATTGACTATACGTTGAGGAGAATACGGAGGTTAGCTTTGAATGAGCAATCTATAATGGTGGACAATGATTGACTAAGCAGCTGATGTTAAAAGGATTGATTGTGGCTTGCTTTATCCATCGCTATAATTAACAATCTTAAAATAGTATGAAATTTTATGTCCGATCAACAACCGCTCGACACACTCTATTCAAATAAACTCGCCGATATTAGTCATTTCAACTTCAATGACGAAGTTGTCAGTGTCTTTCCAGATATGATTAAACGCTCGGTGCCGGGCTACAACACAATATTAGGCATGATTAGCGATATAGCCGGTCGCTATGTCCAAGCTAACAGTCGTTGTTATGACCTAGGCTGCTCTCTAGGTGCCGCCAGTATTGCAATGCGTAATGGCATTAGTGCCGATAACTGCCATATCATTAGCATTGACAACTCACCGGCAATGATCGATCGCTGTAAAACTATTCTTCATACCACGAGCCTCCAGACCTCACATTCAACGCCAATAAATCTCATTTGCGATGACCTAGCCAATATATGTATTGAAAATGCCTCGATGGTTGTTTTAAATTTTACGCTGCAGTTTATCCCTGTAGACGAGCGACTGTTCTTGTTGCAAAAAGTATATGACGGTTTATTGCCTGGTGGTACATTGTTGTTATCGGAAAAAGTAGTTTTTAGTGACGCGCCGCATCAGCAACTGATGACCGAGCTCTATCATAATTTTAAACGAGCCAATGGCTACAGTGATCTCGAAATTGCTCAAAAACGGACCGCCCTTGAAGCTGTCATGCGACCAGAGACTTTAGAGGTACACAAGCAGAGATTAAAAAAAGTGGGCTTCAATAGTGCTGACACTTGGTTTCAATGTATGACCTTTGCCTCGTTGATCGCCATAAAATCTGAATCAACTCGCTAATATAAAGTTATTAATAGACCTATGATCGATAAATATACCTCCCTACTCAACTTTTTAATCAGCGTCAAGCAAACTAGCTGGGAAGCACAATTACGTATCGATATTGCTGAAGGACTAAGCTTGCAGCGCTTTGGTGATCTTTCCGAATGGACTGATGCGCTTAATCAACTACCCATTCTAGCGACAAAAAATATCGATCTGCACGATAGCGTGACCATTGGAGTAGCTGAGGATTTAAGCCCAGCTCAGCAACAAACACTCCAACAGTTGTTTGAGCGCTTAATGCCTTGGCGCAAAGGTCCTTTTACATTATTTGATCTACATATTGACACCGAATGGCGCTCAGACTGGAAGTGGAATCGCATTGCTGAACATATCAAGCCCCTCGCTAATAAACGTATTTTGGATGTCGGCTGCGGTAATGGTTACCATTGTCTACGTATGCTTGGTGCTGACGCCGAGCGCGTTATCGGTATTGATCCCTCTCCGCGCTTTGTTATTCAATTTTTGATGTTGAAGCATTTTTTGGGTGATATCCCTGTCGATGTCCTACCTGTAGGCATAGAGGCTTTACCCAATAATCTGCAGTTTTTTGACACTACCTTTTCAATGGGAGTTTTTTACCATCGGCGGTCACCGATGGATCATTTAAGACAGTTGAGAACCACATTAAACTCGGGGGGACAGCTTGTCTTAGAGACACTGATTATTGAAGGTGAGCTTGGGGAGTGCCTGGTGCCGGAAGGACGCTATGCAATGATGCGCAATGTATGGTTTTTGCCATCGGCACCCACTCTTTTGAGTTGGTTAAAAAAAACCGGGTTTTCGAACCCTCGATTAATCGACACCTGCATCACGACTGTCGAGGAGCAACGTTCGACGCCGTGGATGCGCTTTCAGTCACTGGCTGATTTTTTAGACCCCACCGACAGTTCAAAAACAGTAGAGGGTTATTCGGCGCCACTACGTGCGACTTTTATCGCAGATGTGTGCTAAAACTCGTTGAGGTCGCCACTATCACCCAATAGTAGTTTAAGCCATTATTGGGCGATAAAACGCGGGGTTGTACCTTTTAAGCAACAGTGACTCGACACTTTATGACTACCTATTGGTGAGATTTTAAAAATGACGATGTGAGGACGTCTTCGACACTAACTGATGCCTGTTAACATACAATTTCAATAGGCCATTATGCAATGAAAGATGCTTTAATTTGATCACACCATTGTGTGATTCTGGCGTCGGTTAGCTCTTCTTGCTGATCTTCGTCTAGGGCGAGCCCGACAAACTGATTGCTAGTCTTATTGAAGGCTTTGGATGCTTCAAAGTCGTAACCTTCAGCCGACCAATGTCCTATAATCAGCGCTCCATTTTGAACTAGCACGTCGTTGAGCATACCCATAGCATCTACAAAGTAATCTCCGTAGCCAAACTGGTCACCAAGACCAAATAAAGCGACGGTTTTTCCCGCAAAATCGACTTCTTTCAAGTCGTCCCAAAAGTCTTCCCAGTCCGACTGTATCTGCCCGAAATCCCACGTAGGTATTCCGAGTATCATCAATTGATAATCACTGAAGTCCAACTGGGTGACATCTGCGATATCGCGCACGTCAACCTCAGATTCTGCAAACTGAGATTGAATACGATAAGCCACTGACTCCGTGTTGCCCTCGTCACTGCCAAAAAATAATCCTATTTTCATTTACTATTTCGCTCACAGATATTTATTAGATATGTTGATGGTTTGTTGTCTTTAAAAAGCACAGGCTTACAGCCTTGCTGCTGGTCTCATTAAAACAAAATGATAAAGCTACTTTCTAAGGGTTTACATCAATCGTAGATACGCCTTTATTATACGTTTAAATAGACGGGTATACTTTTTCAATCGGCAATAATTGACCGGTTTTAGTCGAAAGTTGCGGGGCTCAACTCAGTAGCCGGCAATAATATTGTCAAAATACTGGCTTTAATTCATCAAATAAAGTTAACTTTACTTTATGCTATTGTTTTTAATGAACTTTATTGACGGCATCAAAGTTGGCATAGATCTAGCTTAATCAAATATGCGAAAAGGATTTATAATTAATAAAGATGTTACTAGCAGTGTCTCGGTATCGATATGAGTACAAGTATTTACTCAGATTGTTACCGATAGTCACTAATATGTTTAGTAGTAAGAGATTAATTCAAAGGTGGATAAGAATGGCTTTAATCGTTAGTACACGATCAAATTTACAACAACATGACAATCAAGCCAACAACTATCGAGTAACCAAAACCGCTAAACAGGATTTGGACGAGAATGCACAAGATAAATTGGCAAATCTGCTACAAACTACAATTGAAATAGAACCCTTATTTGAACTATTTTTTGGACAAATGCAACGACTACTCAAACTAGGTAGTTACCAATTTATTAATCCAACCAAAGGTATTCAGCTAAAACTGGGGACCAAAAGTGCTCATAACTGTGATTACTCATTAAATATTAAACAACAGTATTTAGGTAATATCAGCTTCACTCGAAACCATCGATTTTCAGAGGAAGAATTAGCGCAACTAGAAAATTTGCTGGGTACACTTGTCTACCCGCTGCGTAATGCCCTCGATTATAGCGACGCACTCAACCAAGCACTCATCGACCCATTGTCGAGTTTGGGTAATCGTGTCGCTCTCGATAATTCACTCGAACATCAATGGCAAATGGCTCAGCGTTATAAACAGAATCTTGGCGTACTGATGATCGATATAGATTTTTTTAAAAAAATAAATGATAACTATGGTCATGACATTGGTGATGATGTTATTAAGCATGTCGCCGATAGCATTAAGGTAACAACACGACAAACTGACATGGCTTTTCGTTATGGTGGCGAAGAATTTTTAGTCTTACTGAATAAAACAACAATCCTTGGATCTTCGATTATTGCCGAGCGTATACGTGAAAACATTGAAAATCTTAGTTTAGTCGATACTAACGGCCAATCCATTAAGGTCACTGCAAGTATCGGTGGCACTCACTCAAAACCTGGAATTAGCAAGACTCAATTGATTCGAGAAGCTGACAAGGCCCTCTACATTGCAAAAAAACAAGGTCGTAACTGTGTTAACTTCTATCAGGTTAACTCGATAACGAGTAAAAACGAAGACTCTACAACGTCATAAAATGACACAGATAATCAAATAATAATCGCTTTTTTCTCCTTGAGTTTAAAGCGTAGACCGTTACTAGTGCATAGAACACGATGGTTGCAACCCCGTTGAAGGCTCGTGTTAAGAGCTACTTTATATCATCCTCAAAGCTATATTAGCAGTGTTCGTCAACGAAGAACTTCACCGAAAAGAGTTACCAGAGCGTTTTGGCTGCGTCTTCTTCGTGATGGTATGCCAACCTCGATTTGATCTACTCAATAATACTCACCTTACGATAAATGCCACCCAAACACATATTGCACTAATAGCCGACTTAGTAGGGTTAAATGAATAAACATATCATTTTTAATTTAACTTAGTCCATTAAGCTTAGCGGTTAAGA
>JBLIME010000143.1:0-7191 GCA_047638515.1 Pseudohongiellaceae bacterium | reverse complement strand
ATAACGTCTGATATTGCGGACCGGAATACCCTCAAGAGTATATTTACCTCTAACGTTTGGCACGGCACCAAAATCTCGCATAATCATTTTCCACTCACTGCCGTGGGGTTTGATATTATTCAAACTATATAGACAATCGCTAATATAATGAGCGACTTCGTGGGGAATAGTATTATCGTAACTGTCTTCTGGATACTTAGCGAATAACCAAGGATTAAATCGAATTTGCCGTCTTGAACTCGCTGGCGAAATTGAGTTATTTAGAGTTTTGAAAATATCCAGCTTTGTGCTTTTGTGGGGGCGAAAACAGCGATACATTCCGGCCGCTTTACCACGTAGATTAAAGACAACATCAATTGCCGGAATTTTTTCTTGATAGAGGCTAGACGCTAGATCAATATAATATTGGACCCGCGCAATAGCCTCGCTCTGTTTGGCTTTGTCAATCGGTTCAATTATGGTCATCTTTTATACTTATCCTGCATAAACAAATGTTAGTCTCTCCCATTAGTGCAAGCCATACCATCGGACAGGAAATTCATTGACACTAAACAATAGCTGCGCACCTGCATCAATAGCATTCTCGAGCCTACGCTTCAGTTCCCAAATAACCGACCTATTACAAATTAGCGAAAGACCGAGTGTATCGAAGAGAATCGTCTGGAGAAGTTGAAGGTATCTCTAACAAAAAAAATTCTGTATATAATAATGCTTGGGTGGCCACCCGTTATCGCTAAACGCGATTCCCTCAGCTTCAAACATATGACGCGGCTTAGCTGCATTGGAAAATTCAGCTGACTTACCTTGCGCACTAACGAGCCGATGCCAAGGTAGTACAGAATCGCTGGGTAGTTCGCATAACCAACGACACATTTGACGAGCATTGCCCAAACTTGCCATCTCTGCGAGACGCCCATAGCTGCATAATTTTCACTTTGGCAACTAAGCAATATCGCTCGAAGGAAGACGAATTATTATTCGTGGTTGGCGTTTGTAGTTTCTATATGTAATGACTGTTCCTTGCTCCTACACGTTTATTAGATTTGTACGGCTCAACTAAATTAGCTGTTCACAGACATCGTATAATTATCAGATCTTTAAATATTTTCTAAGTATCGAGTCTTCAGTTTTTTTGATGGTGAGCTGCAGCTGTGACGTTTAAACCGATATTTTTTTGCTATGCCGTTTTTTTATAAATACGAAAAAACGGTCGGCTAACAGCACAAAGATAATACCCGCGTAAATCAATGGCCATAAAATATCTGCTTTTACTAACCACCAATAGTGTACGACGCCCAAGATACCGATAGCATAGACTGATTTGTGTAGTGTGAACCAATATTTGCCTAATCTTTTCTGCATCCGTTTAAACGAAGTGATCGCTAGTGGGATAATTAGTACGAAGCCGGCAAAGCCTACTGCAATATAAGGCCTATCAATAACATCTTCTATGATTGAAGGCAGGAAAAAGAAATGATCAAATAAAATGAACCCAAAAAAATGAATGAAAATATAAAAAAAGCTCCAGAGTCCTAAAAACCGTCGGAACTTTAACAGATCACGCCATCCTAAGTGACGTCCCAAGGGTGATATCAATAAGCTTAGCAGTAAAAAATGCAAGCCCCATTCGCCTGTAGCATGCGATAATTTTTCAACGGGATTTGCCCATAACGAGCAACAAATAAGCGCTCTTACAAAATACCCAATATGTAACAGACAGGCGGCGCTTATTAACAGCTTCGCAGCGATTATTATTTTTAGTTTACGTGTTTTATAAAAAATCTTAGGTAAATGCTGGATAGAACTCACATTCGTGCTCGGTTAATACTAGAGCTTTTGCGACAAAGTGTCCGCAAGCACTATGGTTTGATACCTGTAAATAGTTGCTTTAATAATTTTTGCGCAGATCCATGTTTGCGTACATGGTCGCCACCTGCTCTTCATAACCATTAAACATTAACGTTGGCTGTTTAAATAATTTTCCGATAACACGCTCACGCTTTTGGCTCCAGCGAGGGTGGCTAACCCCTGGATTTACATTGGCGTAAAATCCATATTCTCGAGGGCCCGAGAGATTCCAGCTAGTCTCTGGCTGGGTCTCGGTAAAACTAATTTTCACGATCGATTTAATGCTTTTAAATCCGTATTTCCAAGGCACGACTAACCGTAGCGGCGCACCGTTTTGATTTGGTATGGGCTTACCGTAAATACCGGTTGCAATGAATGCCAGTGGATGCATAGCTTCGTCTATCCGTAAGCCTTCGCGATAAGGCCAAGCCAACACGTCTCGACGCTGTCCTGGCAGGGGGTTGCGCTCGTCGTAAAGCGTTTCAAAAGCGACATACTTAGCTTTGGAGTTAGGCTGAAAACGCTTTAATAACTCAGCTAAGGAAAAACCTGCCCAGGGAACAACCATTGACCAGGCCTCTACACAACGGAGACGATAAAGCCGCTCTTCAGGATTATGCGGCTTTAAGATATCTTCTAGTGCATAGGTCCCCGACTTTTCACACTCACCATCGACGGTAACTGACCAAGGCTCGGTTTTTAACGCTGCCGCGTTAGCGACAGGATCGTCTTTTCCATAACCCAGTTCATAAAAATTGTTGTAAGTCGTAATATCTTCGTAGCTAGAAGGCTCTAGATCGAGACCAACAGTGCGCTTCAATGATGAGTACCTGGAGTTATCTTGCACGGCAGCTACTGCTAACTGAGGGAAATAAGCCATCGCAGATAACGACATACCGGCTTTAACAAACTGACGACGTTTTAAAAACAAGGCTTCGTCAGTCACATCACTTTCGGACAAGTTTGAATTAAAGCGCGTTGATTTTTCATTAAATATAGACATTAACTGATCTCTATGATGATTCATAATAATTTTAGAGAGCGACTGCTAGCTATAGTTCCTTAAATAAATAGTCCCTTAGGTGAACAACCCCTCAAAATAGGCAACGCCTTAAATTAAAAAACTGCGCAGTCAACTACCAACTCTGAATCGAATGACTTAGTCAGTGAATGGCTCCTAGGATTTTTGATGAATAGTAGCTCGTCAGTATAAATACGTTGTCGGTATTTGACTCACCAACTATTGATGTATTTTACGGAGACAACAACTGTTCAGGCTCAACAAACTAAAACCTTTCATCTGAACAACTAAAATATGCTGACTAGCTAAGCATCTTAAATTTATCCTGTTATTGATGTATAATTTATAGTCGGGACCAGTCAAGGCGGCCTGTTAGCTCCGTTGCCGCATTAGTTGTTATTGATCGTTAACCTATTATTGCCAGCTTAAAGTATCAGCTCATTGATAGGTCAGCATTGAATAGTGTCTTTATTCTAAGATAACTTCAGTCGAATTAACGCTATGATTAGTTACCTATGCACCTGAAAATGCGTTACTTATCACAGTACAGCCACTTACCTACTCAAATTGATGAACCAATTATGACAATAATTAACGAAGAACCGCTTTATATCTCTTTTGCAGGCCCTGCATTACTCGAGACACCACTGCTCAATAAAGGTAATGCATTTACTATCGAGGAGCGCCGAGACTTTAATTTAGACGGTTTATTACCCGGCATTATAGAGAGCATCGGCGAGCAGTTAGACCGGGCCTATCAACAACTGAATGCGTTTACATCGAATATGGATAAACACATTTATTTGCGAGCTATACAGGATACTAACGAGACCCTCTATTATAAGCTTATTACTGAACACCTAGAGGAGATCATGCCGCTTATTTATACCCCAACTGTGGGTGAGGCATGCCAACAGTTTTCACAAATTTATCGTCGTCATAGAGGCTTGTTTATTTCATATGGGGATAAAGACCAGATTCGTGGCATTTTACGCAACGCCACTAAACAAAAAATTAAAGTTGTTGTTGTCACCGACGGCGAGCGTATCTTAGGCCTAGGTGACCAAGGCATTGGCGGCATGGGTATACCGATTGGTAAATTATCGCTCTATTCTGCCTGTGGCGGTATCAGTCCGGCATACACCCTGCCTATTACTTTAGATGTGGGCACAAATAATCAAGACCTAATCAACGACCCCATGTACATGGGCGCGAAGCACCCTCGTATTACCGGTCAAGAGTATGATGATTTTGTGGAATTATTCATGCGCGCTACCCAGAAGCGTTGGCCTGACGCACTGATTCAGTTCGAGGATTTTGCCGGTCATAACGCTAACCGTCTGCTCGATCGCTATCGTGATCAAGCTTGTTGCTTTAACGACGACATTCAAGGTACTGCAGCAGTTACCGTGGGTACTTTACTCGCCGCGTGTAAATCTAAAGGCGAGACATTAAAAGATCAAGTCATCACCTTTTGTGGTGCCGGTTCGGCGGGTTGTGGTATCGCCGAGCAAATTGTGGCGCAAATGGTTTTCGAGGGCCTAAGCGATATGCAGGCGCGCAAACGTATTTTTATGATAAATAGTCGCGGCTTAGTCATCGGCAGTATGAGCGGGCTTAAAGATTTCCAACTGCGCCTGTGTCAGTCCGATGAACGCCTTAAAGAGTGGGGCGTAAGTGGTGATACCGCCACTTTGCTTGAGACTGTAACTTACTCTAAATCGACTGTCATTATTGGAGTCTCAACCGTATCGGGCTTATTTACCCAAGAAATTATCGAACAAATGCAAACCAACACCTCAAAGCCAATCGTCTTACCCTTATCGAACCCAACATCTAAGGTCGAAGCTGTACCCGAAGACATTTTAAAGTGGACTAATGGCAATGCGATTGTTGCCACGGGTAGCCCTTTTGACCCCGTTGAATTAAACGGCAAAACCTACCCAATCTCACAATGTAATAATAGTTATATTTTTCCGGGTATTGGGCTTGGGGTCGTTGCTAGTAAAGCCAGTCGTGTGTCCGATAAAATGCTCATGGCATCGAGTTACGCGCTTGCCGAATACTCGGCAACTTACAACAAAAGCCCCAGTGATCTTCTGCCTGACTTGAATGATATTCGCAATGTCAGTAAATTTATTGCTAAGTTTGTCTACAAACAAGCTATCGACGATGGCCTAGTACCCGAGGTTAGCGACGAGGTGATCGAGGCGGCTATTGACGAAAATTTTTGGGAACCTAACTATCGCCCCTACATGAGAACCGCCATTTAAAGTCTACCAAAACGCTATAAACTTTAAATATTATACTTTGGCTGACGGTGATTCCCGCGGTAGTGGCAATCGCCGTCAGCACGACATTAACTCAGAAACTTGCTTTTAAGTCACGGCTCACAGTCGTGGCTTTGAATTTACCTTGTTATCTACTGCACTAGCTATCTCACTGCCAACTATGCCCTCGACATCCTTTTTTAGCCAAAGTTACCAGCACCGTTTTGGTGGTCTAATACGCCTATATGGCACCCAAGCATGCTTCAAATTATTGCATTCTCATGTCCTAGTCATTGGCATTGGTGGTGTCGGTTCGTGGATTGCTGAGGCGCTGGTTCGTTCGGGCATAGGCACAATTACCTTGATGGATTTAGATGACATTTGTGTTACTAACTCGAATCGACAAGTCCATACCACCTGTCACACGGTGGGTCTTTCAAAAACAACCGTTATGGCTGAACGCTTAAAGGCGATTAATCCTGAAGTGGAGGTCCACTGTATTGATGACTTTATCGATAAGAGCAATATGACTAAGTATATTCAGTCGGACTTTTCTTTCATTTTTGATGCTATCGATAATGCTATCGATAAAACTGAAATTATTGCACACTGCAAAAAAAATCAATATCCCATAATTACTATCGGTTCTTCTGGTGGCAAAAAAGACCCATCGAGAATAGCTTATAATGATTTGACAAAAACTACCGGTGACCCGATGTTTTTGAAAGTAAGAAATAATTTACGTCGCAAACATGGCTTCAGTCGCGACACACAACAACTATTCGACGTTGAAGCCATATACTCAACTGAGCCCATGACATACCCAGATAACAAAGGCGGAACCTCTAGCAGTAAAGCGTTTATTCAGGCTGGCGAAAAGCTAGATTGTGGCAGTGGTTATGGCGCCAGCACGATGGTCACTGCAAGCTTTGGGCTACTGGCGGCCGCAAGAGCTATTGAGACGTTAATCAAAACTAAGCAATCAACTCTCCCATAGAGATAATCTGCCAAAAAAAAATCGGTGTTTGAACACTTTTACTCGATTGACTTATTTTATCCAGTGACGGCGACTCGTTACTAGGCGGTAAGATATCGACAAGGGTGGGGGGTTTTGATAAAAAACTATTATTTTGATTAATCTCAAGCGCTTTAAGCTATCACATCACACTATGACTTTTATCGGCGACGAGACCTACTCATTTTTGTTCTCTAGCGGCCACATTGACGGGTAACGATGTACGCCGACGGGCATCGACCCTTACTAGCAGATATTTTTTAGGCGCCCCCGTACATTTGACACTCTTGTAATAGGACAACATTTATTCTATGCGTTTAAAAATTAACTATTGCAATAAAAAAACGAGTTTTAGGTTCAATTGATCCCAAAGTATTTATTAATATTACTGAGCACTGCCTTGATTTTTATGAGTAAGGCGCAGTTTGGCGGAAACCACATTAGGCAATAGTTAATGCTAATGAGTGCGTCTCACCGGGATTCAAGCTGATAATGTCGTCGAGTACGTTGGCGGTTTCTATGCACACCATAGACTGATATTCATCGTCAGCAAATTGCGGCAATTGTCGTGACTTCTCGATCCAAGGATTCCACACAACAGTGCTTTTGCTGCCCTCACTCGCAATTTCAACGATTCGGTTGCGATCACTTAAGACGATTGCCGTTGGTGCGGATTTGTAAATCCTATCAACTTCTTTATTAAAGGCGATATCGTCAACCTGCTTTTTTTCCTTCCAAGCATCGACCGCGTCGACATAGGTTGTTTTAGAAAATCCACTGATAATGACATTATTAATGTGGTTCACCGAAAAATAGCTATGCAGAGCGGCGCTATAAGAAAATTCTTGGCTATCTTGATTGCTCACGGTCAAGGTTGCCGTTAATTGCTCACCGACCTCGACTCTATAACGCAACTGCGCTAAAAAAGGCCAAAAAGTTTTAGAGACATTGCCGCTATCATCGGTACGTTTCGGATTTAGATCTAAACTGAACTCGACCACAGTTATATCGTGGCTAGGAGTTTCAATAGAGTTAAC
>JBLIME010000142.1:0-7211 GCA_047638515.1 Pseudohongiellaceae bacterium | reverse complement strand
CTCCCGCTCTGATACACGCTAATGATAATTCCTCATCTTCTGATGAGCTCATCATCACAATAGCGATACTGTTGCCTTTAGATCCGTTCCTGAGCTCGAGGATCATCTCAATACCATTACGCTGAGGCATTTGATAATCGAGTAGCACAACATCATAGGTATTCGCGGCGCACATTTCCAGACCTTGGTCGACCGTAACGGCTTCATCAATCTGGGTAGTTAAATCACTCTTTTGTAACGCTCGAGTCACGAGGGCACGATCAAGTTGATCATCATCCACTAACAGTATTTTCATTTTATCCATCATTTTAACGATTTTATGTACTCTTCATTTTTAACAATAAAAAAGCGATATATGCGTAGTCCATTTGAAAGTAATAGAGTGTTTTGGTGCATCATAGGGTGATTCTAAAAAAGAGATCAGGAATTTGATATAAATCGTCTTGGCTTTTTACTCCGTTAAAACACATATCGCTTCCTTGCCGTTATGTTGCTGACCCTTAGAGTAAGAGATTTTTCGAACTTTTCCAACGTCCAAAAATGACAGTATTTCGATCTTGCACAAAAAAGCCCCTAACTAGAGGGGCTCAATGGAACTACTTTACGCTAAAACTTTTAGGTAACGCGTAAGCTAAAACGGAATATCATCATCAAAACTGTCAAAATTATTCGCCGGCTGAGGTGCAGCTTGTGGCTGCGGTGCTGGCTGATGTTGAGGTTGAGAGTAACCCTGATTAGGCTGAGCTGCTTGCTGCGGCTGAGGTGCAAATCCACCCTGCTGCGGCTGCCTTGCTGGCTGCTGACCTTGTGGCTGAGAATAACCCTGTTGCGGTTGCTGAGCAGGAGGCTGCTGACCGTGTGGTTGAGCAAAACCTTGCTGTGGTTGCTGTGCAGGAGGCTGCTGACCTTGTGGTTGAGCAAAACCTTGCTGTGGTTGCTGTGCAGGAGGCTGCTGACCCATAGCGGCTGAAGGTGATTGAGCCATCGGCTGGGTATTCGCGAAACCTTGGCTTGAATCCTGACGACCATCAAGCATCATCATATCGTTAACAACGATTTCTGTTGAATAGCGTTTAATGCCGTCTTTTTCGTATTCATTGGTCTTTAGCTTACCTTCGAAATAAGCCTTAGAGCCTTTCTTTAAATATTGGCCAACAATTTCAGCCAACTTACCAAAAGCCGTCAAACGGTGCCATTCAGTGCGGTCAACTTTTTGCCCAGAATTCTTATCGTTGTAGCTTTCATCTGTCGCTACACTAACGGTAACGACCGCATTACCATTTGGCAAAAATTTCATTTCCGGATCACGCCCTAGCGTGCCAATTATTTGTACTTTATTTACACTGCGGCCCATTTTATTCTCCCAATGAGTTGACGGTTGCCATCGCTTGTTGATAATCAAAAACGCTGGCATCTACTTTTAAATATATGGCGTGCTCTTCTGCTATTAAAATAGCATCGGCCACCCCTCTAAGATTAATCAAGGCATCAAGGTAGAGCGAACTCTGACCTTTACTACTAGCCCGATTTAAAATATCTACGCGCACACTATTAAGGTGTGCCGGTTTTGGTGTCACGATAACCAATAATGCCCAAGCAAGAACCACCGCCGCCAGTATAAGGAATAGTCCTTCAATACCGAAGTGATTATTTAACCAGCCGCCGATTAAGCCGCCGGCAAATGCCCCCAAAAACTGCAACGTTGAATAAATCCCCATCGCACTGCCTTTGGCACCCGCAGGTGCGACCTTACTTAACCACGATGGCAATGTAGCCTCCATGATATTGAATGCCCAAAAGAACACCCCTAGCGCGATTGCCCAAGCCCAAATGCCCGCAGCCTGAGACATTAAAATTAGGGCAAGTATCATAATTCCTAACGCCGCGATTACAATGCCTTTCATTTGTTTTTTCTTCTCGGCAACGATAACAAAAGGAACCATTAACACAAACGCGATTAACAATACCGGCAGATACAACCAAGCGTGCTGATCAAGAGTTAACCCTGCTTGCACTAGTTGCGGGGGAATAGAGACGAACATCGCAACCATCAACGCATGCAGAATAAAAATACCGATGTTGAGTGGCCATAACTCGCCATTACCCAACTGTTTAATGACTTCGCTAACAATGGCACTGCCATCTCGATGTTTTTTACGCGCCGGGCTTGGCACTATGTACAACATCAATACGATACCCGCTAACGATAAAATACCAGTAACGATAAAAATCAACTGTAGACCACCGAAGTGAACTAATATGGGTCCTAATACTAAGGCGACTGAAAAAGAAAGACCAATGGATGCACCGATAGAAGCCATCGCTTTCATGCGATGTTCTTCACGGGTCAAATCTGATACCAAGGCCATTACGGCGCTGGCGATTGCCCCACAACCCTGTAAAAACCGACCGAAGATAATGCCGTAAATAGTATCAGCGTTCGCCGCAACAAAGCTCCCTAAGGCAAAAATTAATAAGCCGATAACAATGATAGGTTTACGGCCAAAATAATCAGATAACGCACCGGCAGGGATTTGCAGTAAAGCTTGGCTTAAACCATAGGCTCCAATGGCTAAGCCTAGTAATTCTGGAGTTGCACCTTCAAAGTCAGCACCGGCGATGGCCATTACCGGCAAAACCATAAATAAACCCAGCATACGCAACGCGTACAGGGAAGCTAGAGAGGCAATAGCACGCTTTTCTGTGCCTGATATATCGGACGCTGTAGACATTAGAAATAATTGCAAAAAATGAGATCACTATTCTAGCAGATTAAAGCCTTCGGCCCGCACTATAATTTACACAATGCCTTATACGATAACTTTCAATATTATTAAGCGAAGCCGCTATTTGAGGGGCTGAAAGAATGTCTATAGCGGTACTGACGTATCGAATAAAGTGACTTATTTTATTTTAAAACGTGACCTAGGTCCCTTTATTGACATAGAACTTTTTAGTGCTTCGTGTAACATTATATAAACAGGGTTGGACCCCAAAAATACTTACAAGGAAAGTAACATGACTACTTCAACGGTAAAACAACGCCGCATTATTCTCTTCGGACAACAAAACCTGCAAAACTCTATTTTAATTGGTTTTATTCACCAACGAACTAATATCGATTGCAAATTAATCGTTACACCTGACTGGCAAACGGATTGGAATTCTTTTGACGGTCAAACACTCTGCTTAATTGATGCTGACTGCGCACGGACTGAACGCTTACAATATTTATTAGAACAAATTTTCGACCAAAACAAAGATATTCAGGTTGCTTTCTTCAATACACAAAATACTAGCCCGGTAGAGCGCTTGATGGCTTGGCCTATGGTTAACGGCATTTTTTACAAGGAAAGCTCTCAGCAACAGTTAGTAAAAGGTATTAGCGGTATTTTTGAAGGCGAGTGCTGGTTACCCCGCGGCATAATCGCACAATACCTAGAACGCATGCGCAGTAAACCACGTAAAGTAACCCATAATGCAAATTTGCTAACCCGACGCGAAAGACAGATTCTGAGCCAAACGGCTACTGGGGCAACGAATACTGAAATTGCTGAGCAACTTAATGTCAGCATGCACACTGTCAAAACTCATATTTACAACTTGTTTAAGAAGATCAATGTGTCCAATCGAATCCAAGCCGTAAACTGGGCTAAAGATAACCTAGAAGACACAGTTCCAAAAACCATGGTTTAATTCCTTTACCCTCTGCTCAGTTGCTTTACAATTCTGGCTTATTGATTAATAAAGTCAGAATCGTTTAATGGATAAAATTATAGTTCAGGGCGCCCGCACCCATAATCTCAAGAATGTAGATATTGAGATTCCTCGCGACAAACTCATCGTTATCACAGGTTTGAGTGGCTCAGGAAAATCGTCATTGGCGTTTGATACCCTGTATGCCGAGGGACAGCGCCGCTACGTTGAATCCCTATCTACTTACGCTCGTCAGTTTTTATCGATGATGGAAAAGCCCGATGTAGATCATATCGAGGGTTTATCTCCTGCAATTTCTATCGAGCAAAAATCAACTTCGCATAATCCACGCTCCACTGTGGGTACGGTTACTGAGATTTATGATTACCTAAGATTGTTATTTGCTCGTGTTGGTACGCCTAAGTGCCCTGATCATGACGTCGCGCTTGAAGCTCAAACGATTAGTCAAATGGTTGACCTAGTGCTTGCGCTTCCAGAAGAAAGTAAGCAGATGATACTGGCACCTGTTATCCGTGAGCGTAAAGGAGAGCATTTGCACGTATTAGATAACTTACGTGCCCAAGGCTTTATTCGCGTTCGCATTGATGGCTTAGTATGTGACTTGGATGATACCCCTGAGCTGGATAAGAAAAAGAAACATACGATTGAAGTCGTCGTTGATCGCTTTAAAATCCGAGCAGAAATCGCGCAACGTTTAGCAGAGTCCTTAGAGACCTGCGTTGGCCTAAGTGGCGGCCTTGTGTTGGTCATGCCAATGGATGACGATAAAAGTGATGGCTTACTATTTTCGTCACAGTTCTCTTGCCCGCATTGTGGCTATAGCTTATCCGAACTAGAACCTCGATTGTTTTCTTTCAACAATCCTGCGGGTGCTTGCGGTACCTGTGACGGTTTAGGCGTTAAACAATACTTCGACCAGAGTTTAGTGGTTGCTGAGCCTAGCTTGTCTATTTCTGAGGGTGCTATTCGCGGTTGGGATCGACGCAGTATTTATTACTTCCAAATGCTGAACTCTGTTGCAGAACATTATGGCTTCGATATTGATAAAGCCTTCGATAAGCTAACTATAGATCAGCAACATATTATTCTCCAAGGCAGTGGTCAGGATGAAATCAGTTTTAACTACGTCAATAGTCGTGGCGATACGGTTTTAAAAACCCACGTATTTGAAGGTGTATTACCTAACCTTGAGCGCCGCTTCCAAGATACTGATTCTCAAATGGTGCGTGAGGAATTGACTAAGTACCTAAGTGTTCAGTCTTGTCCTACCTGTGACGGCTCTCGTTTAAGAACGGAAGCACGCCACGTATTCATTGGTGACAAAACCATTCATCAGTGTACAGCCATGCCCATTGATGAGGCACAGCGCTATTTTACTGAGCTTGAGTTCGTCGGGCAGAAATCGAAAATTGCCGACAAGATATTAAAAGAAATTCGTGATCGTCTGCAATTTTTGGTTAATGTCGGTTTAGAGTATTTAAGCCTTAACCGCAGCTCAGACACCTTGTCTGGTGGCGAAGCTCAACGCATCCGTCTAGCCTCCCAGATTGGTGCTGGCTTAGTCGGCGTAATGTACATTTTGGATGAACCGTCCATTGGCTTGCACCAGAGAGACAATGACCGTTTATTGCAAACCTTGGTTCATTTACGCGATATTGGCAATACCGTCATCGTTGTCGAACACGATGAAGACGCTATTCGCAGTGCAGACTATCTAATTGACATTGGTCCTGGGGCAGGTGTTCATGGTGGTGAAATTGTCGCTCAAGGAACACCCGAAGAAGTCTTTAATAATAAGGATTCCATTACGGGTCAGTTTTTGACTGGCGTGAGAAGAATCGAAATCCCAGAAAAGCGCCATGTTATTAACCCAGAACACATATTAACTCTCTCTGGGGCAACAGGTAATAACCTAGATAATGTAGAACTTACCCTTCCTCTTGGGCTATTAACCTGTGTCACGGGTGTTTCAGGGTCTGGTAAGTCAACCCTGATCAATCGTACCCTTTATCCATTGGCAGCTACCGCATTAAACGGTGCAACGACTTTAAAAGCAGCACCTTATGAGTCGATCACTGGCATGGATCAGTTGGATAAAGTAGTCGATATTGATCAAAGCCCTATTGGCCGTACACCAAGATCTAACCCAGCGACCTACACTGGTATATTCACTCCTATTCGTGAATTATTTGCTGGTACACAAGAATCACGTAGCCGCGGCTACAAGGTCGGCCGCTTCTCGTTTAACGTGAAAGGTGGTCGCTGTGAAGCCTGCCAAGGTGACGGCGTGATTAAAGTCGAGATGCATTTCTTGGCTGATGTTTATGTACCCTGCGATATCTGTAAGGGTCAGCGCTATAACCGTGAAACGCTAGATATTCGCTATAAAGGTAAGAACATTCATGAATGTTTATCGCTGACGGTGGAAGATGCTCGAGAGTTCTTTGATGCTATTCCGGCGATATCACGCAAGCTACAAACGTTGGTCGATGTAGGCTTGTCTTATATTACTCTTGGACAAGCGGCAACGACACTATCAGGGGGGGAGGCTCAGCGCGTTAAACTAGCCAAAGAATTGTCTAAGAGAGATACCGGTAATACGCTGTATATCTTGGACGAACCGACAACAGGGCTTCACTTTGCTGATATACAACAGTTATTGGTGGTTCTGCATCGGTTGCGAGATCATGGCAATACCGTTGTAGTCATTGAACACAACTTAGATGTGATCAAAACAGCAGATTGGATTATAGACCTAGGCCCAGAGGGTGGATCGAAAGGTGGCTATATTATCGCTGAAGGTACACCTGAGCACGTAGCAGAGCAAACAGTATCTCATACCGCTACATTCTTGAAACCACTGTTAGAGAGAGGCTACTAAGCTAATACTTCTAATAGTAAGACTACAGCAGTAAGGTCATAAAAAAGAGCAATAGAAGTAATATTCTATTGCTCTTTTTTTTGCTTTGATTTTTTGTCTAAATCTTTTGTCTAAGTCATTTGCTTGGAATTATTATAGGCAAAAAAAAGCCCAGCATAAGCTGGGCTTTTTTCATGGCAAAGATTTTACGCTTCGCCAGCTTCAGTTGTTTCGACAACGTCTTCTGCTTCAACAGCAGGACGGTCTACTAATTCAACGTAAGCCATAGGTGCATTATCACCTGAACGGAAGCCACATTTCATAATGCGAATGTAGCCACCCGGACGTGCTTCATAACGAGGACCCAACTCATTAAACAACTTACCAACAGCTTCTTTACTGCGAGTACGTGCAAACACCAAACGGCGGTTTGCAACGGAGTCAACTTTAGCCAATGTAATCAACGGCTCAGCAACACCACGTAACTCTTTTGCTTTTGGCAAAGTCGTCTTAATGATTTCATGCTCGAACAAAGACACAGCCATGTTCTTAAACATTGCCTGGCGATGTGAACTGGTGCGATTAAAGTGGCGACCACTTTTACGATGACGCATGATTAATTTCCTTTACTAAC
>JBLIME010000141.1:0-7213 GCA_047638515.1 Pseudohongiellaceae bacterium | reverse complement strand
AAAATAATTTTTGGTATGCAATCGGCACGGTGCCAACATCGATAGCGCTGGCGATTGTGATGGCGCTTTGGGTCAATAGTAAAATCCGTGGTACCAGTTTGCTGCGGCTAGCTTTTTTTACACCCACCATATTACCAATGATTACTGTTGCCAATATCTGGTTATTTTTTTATAGTCCCAATATTGGATTGTTTAATCAGTTGTTGGCATTGGTTGGCATTACGGGCCCTAACTGGCTTGGAGATCCCGACACCGCTCTATCTAGTTTAATGGTGATGACCGTTTGGAAAGAGGCTGGTTTCTTCATGATTTTTTACCTTGCCGCCCTGCAAACTTTAAGCCCTGAGCTGTTTGATGCAGCGAAGTTAGAGGGCGCCAGTGCATGGCGAAGGTTTAGAAAAATAACTTTTCCACTGTTGATGCCGACCACTCTATTTGTGTTGATCAACGCTATCTTGAATGCGTTTAAGCTGGTCGACCATCTGTTTATTTTGACTAAGGGCGGCCCCAACAACGAGAGTAATTTGCTTTTATATTACATCTACGAAACCGCTTTCAGTTTTCTTGATAGTTATTATGCCGCAACCCTAACGGTTGTTATGTTAGCGACTTTGGGAGTGATTGCCTTGGTGCAAATCCTTCTCCTTGATCGCAAAATTCACTACCGGTAAAGTTATGTCTCCTTGGTTTCAAACCTTTTCGAAAATATCAGCCTACTTGTTAGGCGTTCTCTGGATATTGCCACTACTCTATGCGTTTTGGGCCGCCTTTCATCCGCCTGAATTTGCCACCCAGTTTTCGTTGACGGCGCCATTGACACTCGAAAATTTTGTATCGGCCTGGGATCAGGCTCCATTTTTTCGCTACATGTTAAATACGATTGTCATCACTACTCTAATCCTAGTGTCACAGCTATTTCTTTGCACGCTTGCCGCTTATGCGCTAGCACGAGAAAAGTTTGCAGGTCGCGGCTTTGCCTTTGCTCTGGTACTAACACAGCTAATGGTGATGCCTGAAGTGCTTATCGTTGAAAACTACCGAACCTTGGCTGGTCTCGAACTGATTGATACCTATCTCGGTGTTGGCTTGCCATACCTAGCGAGTGCTTTTGGTATTTTTCTGTTGCGACAAACCTTTAAAACCGTGCCACAAGAGCTAGAAGACGCCGCGCGTGTCGAGGGCTTATCGGGTCTTGGGATTATTTGGAAAGTTTTTGTACCACTCGCCTTTCCCACTTATTTAGCCTTCAGCCTAGTATCCGTTAGTTACCATTGGAATAATTTTTTATGGCCTCTGGTGGTTACCAACACCGAGGCAAGTCGACCATTAACAGTCGGTATGGCAATATTTGGTGCTCCTGAATCAGGTGTCGACTGGTCGGTTATTTCTGCAGGCACGCTCATCGCTATCGGCCCACTACTCATCTTATTTTTAATTTTTCAACGACGTTTTGTTCAGTCGTTTATGCACGCGGGTATTAAGTAAATGCAAATATTATCTTGGAACATCCAATACGGAAAATCAGTTAACAATGGTCAAGATTACGTTCGGACGCTTGATTATATTAAGTCGCTCGGCGATTTTGATGTTATTTGCCTGCAGGAAGTGGCGCGGTATATGTCGGGTTACTGTAGTTCGGATCAGCAGGACCAACTCGAGCTTGCACAACAGCATTTTCCTAACTACAGAGCGCTTTGGGGGTCTGGCTTTAGCTGGCCGAGTGCATCTAATGACCCTGCGCACCGGCAGGAGTTTGGCAACTTAACGCTGGTTAAAAGTAATCTTCTAGACTTTAAAGTACATCAGTTACCGCAACCCGCAGCTCCCGATAAGTGGCAAATGCCGCGGGTTGCTATTGAAGTTTGTGTCGATTCTAGTATCGGGCCCTTGAGTATTATTAACACTCACCTCGCTTTTCACGACAGTAACGAAGTACAACAGCAACTTGGGCATCTGCAAGCTATAGAGCGAGATCGTCTAGCGCATATTCAGTTTCCCAAAGCTGCTGGTCCCGGATCCTTTCAGCCAGGCTACCTAGCATCTGCGCGTATTTTATGTGGTGACTTTAATTTTGATCCCGAATTTCCGCATTATCAATATCAACTAGACAGTGGCTGGATCGATACTTGGAAGCTGTGTTGCCCCGATTCACCGCAGCCATCAACGTGTGGTATTTTTGACCGAGTGCAATGGTCGCAAGGTGGGCACTGTCGCGATTATTTCTGGCTCAGTCATGAACTGAAAGCACGCACAATCGATGCTAGTGTCGATAGCGCCACCGATCTTTCAGATCATCAACCTATTATTCTTGAGATAAATATTTGAAACCTCAACCCCTACCTAAGGTATTTCCGCACAAACCAAGGATTTTATTTACCGACGTTGATGACACTTTAACTTGGAAAGGGCGCCTGCCGCTCGAGGCCTTTACGGCTCTGATCAACCTTCAGCAAGCAGGTATCAAGGTGATACCTGTTACCGGTGCCAGCGCCGGCTGGTGCGATTGTATGTTGCGCACTTGGCCCATCGAGACGATCATTGGCGAAAATGGTGCCTTTTATATCGACCGCAATAGCGAGGGCCGCATAGCTACACATTTTGTCATCGACGCGGTCGTGCGCGCGTCTAACTGGCGGCGCCTGCAGCAATTAAAAAATGACGCGATTGGCAAGTTCGCCAACGCCCACTCGACGGCGGACCAGCCTTACCGACTCACCGACATCGCTTTTGATATTAATCAAGACCAGCAAATAGCAAGATCAGATGCTTTCGAGATTGCTAAATTTTGTGAAGCTTCTGGGATGAACGCTAGAGTAAGCTCGATACACATTAACGTCTGGTGTGGAGTTTATAATAAGGCCTCTTCAGCCCTCGCGTGGCTTGATCAAAACCACGTCGACAGCAGTGAAGCTATGTTTATCGGCGACTCGCCAAATGATGATTCGATGTTTTCAAGTTTCGCACACACCGTGGGCGTAGCCAACATTGAACCCTTTATCAATGAGCTTAAGTCAGCTCCCACTTATATCACTCGTCAATCTGGCGGCTATGGCTTTGCCGAAATGGCCGCATCCATTATCGAAGCACTACCCATAGACAGGAGTGACTAGTTATTAACGGTACTACGATCCTTATAAACTTGATTGGCGGTGTGGCGTTGTTGCTCTGGGGCTTACGCATGGTGCGTATCGCTGTTATCGAAGGCTGGGGTAACGATGTGCGTCGTCTACTCGGCAAAAGCTTGTCCAATCATTACAGTGCATTTTGTACCGGACTCGGCGTCACTGTGCTTTTACAAAGCAGTAGCGCTACTGCTTTATTAACATCGTCGTTTAGTGGCCAAGGTATGTTGACCACAGCTAGCGCTCTTGCGGTAATACTTGGTGCAGACGTCGGCACAACGCTTGTCGCACAAATATTAACCTTTGATTTGTCTGCACTGTCACCCATTCTTATAGCATTAGGAGTGGCGGTTTATACCTACTCTAAAAGTGGCCGTGTTAAGGACCTTGGCCAGCTAGTGTTAGGTATTGGTATGATGCTGTTAGCCTTACAACTAATTCTTGCGGCGTCGATGCCGATGCGTGAGTCATTGATCGTTCAACAAATTTTTGTCGCACTAGGTGAAGACCTTATTTTAGCAGTGATATTTGCCGCAATCTTAGCTTGGGCTGCCCATTCTAGCCTTGCGACTGTGCTACTGATAATAACCTTGGCAAGCACTAGCGACATGAATATATCGGTAGCTTTTGCATTTATATTAGGCGCCAATATTGGCGGTGCTCTGCCACCATTTATAGCCACTTTAGGAGCCAGTCGCAGCGCTAGGCAGCCACCGCTTGGTAATCTGTTATTTCGTATTTGTGGCGTGATCATCGTGCTACCGCTGATCGATATAATTACTCAGCGGCTGTCTTTGTGGGACATTAGTCAGGCTCGGCTGATTGCAAATTTCCACATGTTTTTTAATATTGCGTTAGTTATTTTATTTTTTCCGTTGATCGAACGTATGGCCAATTTGACGGCGCGACTGCTGCCTGAAGATCCCGAGGAGTCAGAGGCAGTTAAGCCGCGGCACCTCGATATGATTGCGCTTGGCACTCCTCTAGTCGCACTTGTCAATGCGGAACACGAGGTTTTGCGTATGGCTGAGGTTGTCGAGCGCATGTTGCGTAACGCCTTTGTCGCCTTGAAAAAAAATGACTTCCCGCTGGCGCAAAAAACACAAAAAATGGATAAGATTGTGAATCTTTTTGACGACGAAATTAAGCGTTACCTGACCACTCTCACCCGTGAAGCGCTGACTGAAAAAGAAAGCCGCCGCAGCATCGAAATTATTAATTTTACAACTAATTTAGAGCATGTTGGAGATATTATTGCCGTTGATTTAATACATAATATCTCACAAAAAAAACTTGTGCCGCGCGCAAAAATGTCCCTTCAGGACCGCGACGATATTAATAACTTATATCAACCCGTGTTGAAGTCGCTACAATTGTCCATCAATGTATTTTCTTCGGGCGATATAACAATGGCACGGCAACTCCTGGCTAAAAAATATAAAGTCGTTAAACGCGAAAAAGAATTAGTGGTTAGTCATCTTAATAAATTACGTGATGAGGTGACTTACGACTCAAAGCTCAGTGCCTTGCAGCTCGATATATTACGTGATCTAAAAAGAATTAATTACCATCTAACGTCGGTTGCCTACCCAATTCTTGAAGCTGCGGGCGAGTTGCGAACGCGTCTTCGCGCTACTAAAACTGTGGAGACAACACCCAAAAGTGCACCTTAGATTGCATTAAAAAAATAACACCATACCGACCTCGGTATACTTGAGCTTAACCATAAACTTTAGCTGACGATTCGGCATTGAGAAATCAACAATGAGAAAATTTAACAACCATTATTTGATTATGCGGCATGGAGAAAGTGAGGCTAATGTAGCAGGGCTTATTGTCAGTGATCCCGCTACTGGTTGCACAAATTTTGGCTTAACCGAGAAGGGGCGCCAGCAGGTTGTCGCCTCGATTAGCGACTACCAACGTCAAAACTCACCTGTAACGGAGGGTGCCGTCCATCCGATAAGCAAGGTTATTTCTTCCGACTTTTTAAGAACAACGGAAACTGCTAATTTATCAACACAGACATTAGTGATAACGGCTCCACAAGTTGAAACAGGTCTACGCGAGCGTTTCTTTGGTGACTGGGAGGGTAAATCCGATAGTCATTATCCAAAAATATGGTCTACAGATAATGACTTAGCGACACAGGCAGCGCAGTGCATTGAGTCTGTAGATGAGGTCCGACAACGCGGACTCCGCGTCATCGAAAAACTGGATGCGCAGTTTTCGGGGGAAGTCATATTATTAGTGTCGCACGGTGATATGCTGCAGATATTGCTCACAGCCTTTGTCGGTATCCCCGCTCAACAGCATCGAACACTTCCACACCATGCTCAGGCCGACATTAAGTTATTGGTTGCTCGTGGCTAGAGTAATCAAAGCCTAGGTGCGCGATGCGTATTAATAAACTATTAAGACAAATAAAGACGGCTTAACTTTTTATAAAGTCGTTCTAATAATTTACTAGGCACCTAAATATCAAATCGATTTAACGATTCTGATGCCGTTTTATAGTTATCCTCTTTGTTTTTTCACAAGGTACCCTATCAATCTTACGAACCTTATCAATCGTAAATGTTTGTGTTTTTTTAACCGCAATTGTCTAGTTGGCGTTAAAGTTGTGGTTGTTCGATGCCCCCATGCTCTTCCAATAGTTTGACAATAGGATCGTACTTATCATGATCCATCATCGTTCTACACTGTACGGCCAAGGCTGTGGGTGTTGCCGCCAAAATATCTGATGCGGGGTCTTTTGCGGGATGGTTAACATTTGCTCCCGCTTTAACCAACGCCCCAACGCTTTCTAAGTTCCCGCCAAAAATTGCGTGGAAAAGAATGCTGCAGTTCCAACGCGGATCAAGAGTATTGGCGTCTCCGTCAGCCTCAAGAAAAGATAGTAAGTCATTGCTGTGACCTTCAATCATCGTGTCCAGTAAGGCTTGTAAATCAAAATTTTCTGTCATGGGTTGCCTGAATATCTAAGAATTATTAATTATTATGACGCTTAATCATTGTGCTAACAATGTTAATGAGATTATTTTTGAGACTTTTATTATTATTATTTAGATTTTTGTTGTTACTGTAAATAACAGAAGTTAAATTATTTTCACTAAGACTAAAATGTAATAAGACGTTGATAACGTTTTACCTTGTTTGTAGCGATGAAATATACTATTATCCAAAAAAAAAATAAAACGAGCGCTCGTTTTATTAATAAAAGGTAAGTTGGATAGAGCGCCACTTTTACTGATAAAAATATTAACAGTCATTCGATTAATCGTTTAATCGATGTTCAATGGGTAGTTCGACCATAAGTATAAAAAAACAGGAACCATCTTATGAATAAATTTTTATTTAACCAATCGTCTCTTAGTAGCTCTCTCAGCCAACGCGCCAAATTGCTTGTGGGCTCAAGCCTATGTGCCATCCTAGTACTCCCTGTGTCACAAGCAACAGCCGGTGGTTTTCAGTTGTCTGATCACAGCGTAACAGGTCTTGGCCGCAACCATGCGGGCTATGGTGTTGTGGGTGACGATGCCTCTGCTGCGCAATTTAATCCAGCGGGACTCACTTTACTATCAGAACAACAAGTTCAATTTGGTGCGGTGATAAATATGGTTAGCGCCGATATCAAAGACAATGGGAGTGCGTTGCCTCCCGGGATTACTGCTAATAGCAGCGAGGATGGAACTCCTTCAGCGGTAGTTGTGCCGAGCTTTTACTATGTGCACCCAGTAAGTGAAAAATTGGTTTTAGGATTGGGTTTTACAGCTCCTTTTGGCACTAATACTGATTATAGCGATAAGTTTTTCGGTCGCTTTAATGGTAAAAAAACCGAGCTAACGGCTCTTGATTTAAACCCTGCTTTCGGTTACGAAATCAATAATATGGTCAGTATTGGTGGTGGCATTAGTGTGCAAAAAGTCGACGTGACTCTTGGACAGGCCACCTACTTTGGTGATGACGGTGAAGGTGATTTTGAGGTTGTAGGTGACAGCATTGAAATTGGTTATAATTTAGGGATCACTCTTAACTTAGCTGACGATTCTCGAATAGGGTTAAGTTATCGTTCAGGCATAGAGCATACT
>JBLIME010000140.1:0-7226 GCA_047638515.1 Pseudohongiellaceae bacterium | reverse complement strand
ATGTCGCGAGTAGTACCTTCAATAGCGGTTACAATAGCGGACTCTTTGCCCGCAAGGGCATTTAACAGACTTGATTTTCCTGCATTAGGCCGACCTGCAATAACAATTGTCATTCCCTCTCTTAATAGAGCGCCTTGCTTAGCTTGAATAAAAACCGAGTTCAATGTCTGTTTTATATCATTCAGGCCGATAAAGAGCGTCTTATCTTCTAAAAAATTTATCTCTTCTTCGGGGAAATCGATGGCAGCTTCTATGTAAATACGTATTTGGGTAATTTTTTCCACGAGGTCGTTAATTTTTTCAGAAAATACGCCCTGCAAAGATTTGACAGCGTTGCGTGCAGCCTGCTCGCTGGTCGCATTGATTAAATCGGCAATTGCCTCAGCCTGGGTTAGATCAAGCTTGTCGTTTAGAAAAGCACGCTCAGAAAATTCACCCGGTCTAGCTAGGCGGATTTTATCCAGTGAAGTGATGGCGGTGAGCAATTGGTCGAGCACCACCGTGCCGCCATGCCCCTGTAACTCGAGAACATCCTCACCGGTAAAAGAGTAGGGGTTAGGAAAAAATATCGCTATACCTCGATCTATGACGGCCTTGGTCAATGGATGGCAAAAGTCAGTTAACTGGGCGTAGCGAGATTTGAGCGTTTGTTGGGTGATTGTTTCAGATAATAGATAGGCTTGTGGCCCGGAGATACGAATGATACCGACGCTGCCGCGACCGGGTGCAGTTGCTATAGCAGCGATGGTATCTGATGATGTGAACATTAAAGAGAAT
Organism: Pseudohongiellaceae bacterium; assembly: GCA_047638515.1. Classification (GTDB taxonomy): domain Bacteria; phylum Pseudomonadota; class Gammaproteobacteria; order Pseudomonadales; family Cellvibrionaceae; genus CANLBN01. The sequence continues at coordinate 6,449 of JBLIME010000140.1, read as the reverse complement.
CTCTATCATTGAGACCGCCGCATTGCTTAGTCGGCAGCTTCTATTCGTTTAGTAATGATGTACTGCTGTATAATAGACAGTGTATTGTTGGTTACCCAGTAAATCACCAAACCGACAGGGAACCACAAAAACATAAAGGTAAATGCAACGGGCATCCATTTCATTATCTTTGCTTGCATCGGGTCCGGTGGAGTCGGGTTTAACTGCTGTTGAATAAACATTGTTGCCCCCATCACTAATGGAAATATAAAATATGGGTCCATCACTGATAAATCGGTAATCCACATTGCAAAAGGTGCATGACGTAATTCCACACTTTCCATTAACACCCAATAAAGCGAAATAAACACGGGCATTTGAATCAGTATAGGCAGACAGCCTCCCATAGGATTGACTTTTTCTTTCTTGTAGAGCTTCATCATCTCTTGCGACATTTTTTGTTTGTCGTCGCCCACGCGCTCCTTCAATGCTTTCATCTTGGGTGAAAGTTTACGCATTTTTGCCATCGAGCGGTAGCTCAAGGCGGATGGGTAGAAAAAGATCGCTTTTATTATAATTGTCAAAACAATTATAGACCAACCCCAATTACCGATATGATCGTGGATGTAGTCAAGCAGGTGGAAAATAGGCTTGGCGATCCACCATAAAAAACCAAAATCGATCGTTAAATCTAGATTTTCGGCAATCAGCTCTAGATCGTCAATATTTTTTGGTCCCACATAAAATCTTGCGCTAATTTCTGTTTGTGTTCCCGGTTGAACCAAGGTTTCTGGACTTATAAATCCCAGTAAATACATATCTTGATTCTTCAATTTGCGTAGGAATATTTTATTGGTTGATTCCTTGTTGGGTATCCAAGCACTGGTAAAATAATGCTGCACCATAGCAACCCATCCACCTTGGATAGAAAAATTTTGGCTTTCTTCTTCAAGGTCACTAAAGGTTAATTTTTCATACTTGTCATCATTAGTCGTTGTGGCTGCACCAACATAGGGACTAACACCAACACCCGAGTCAGCGGCAGCAATTGGTTTATGACTGTCGCGTTTGATTTGACCATAGAAGTTAGCCTGCCAATTTGAAGCCGACTGGTTATCGATAAGATAGGTGACATTAATTACATTTTTATTTTCAAAAAAAGTAAAGCGCTTAGTAATGTTAACGCCATTTTGATTAAGTGTTAGATCGACATTAAGTGAGCCATCACCTTTCTTTAATTCATAAACAGTCTTAGCTGATTTGAATAGCGGACGGCCATCGCTGGTGTCTGTGCCATTAACACCAATTAAACCGCTTTGTGCGATATAAGTGGTCGCTAAAGTTTCGTCTAAAATGGTGAAACCTTGCTCGCCATTTAATTTTACCTTGTGCCTCGGTAAGACAGCTTGAACAATATCCCCGCCATTGCGATTGATAACCATTTCAATGGTGCTTGTTTTAATACTCACAAAGTCACTTTGATTGACCTTGTTGTCATTAATAGCTTCGGTCGCATTGCTCTCTAAGTTACTACCATTCGAGACAATCGGTAGATCAGACTCTTCAATTGTTGGCACAAGAGGGACTGTAACTTTATTGACGCCATTACTACCAGCACCGTTACTACCAGCACCATTGATGGTAGACACCAGCGAACTGTCACTATTGGTGGTTGCTAGCGCTTTTGCTTCTTTGAATTGATTCCATTCAAAAAGAATTGCTAATGAAAGTACTAAGATTCCGCCCATATAGGCTGGTTTTTGCCAATCCATCTTTAATTACCAGTGTTGAATGTTAATTATTGAGTTTATTGTTGTGTCTTATCAAAGTTGCCAGTAACGGCGATGTTCAATGTTTATCGCTGCACGATGGCGCAATTTCGTCTAGCCCGCCTTCGTGCCAAGGGTTGCATTTGGCAACACGCTTAATCATAAGCCAAGTCGCGCGTACGAAGCCGAAGTGCGTATAGGCATCTATCGCATAATTTGAGCAACTAGGTGTGAAGCGACATTGATTGCCGATCCAAGGGCTCAATATTAACTGATAAGCTTTTAGACATTTTATGGCAATCTTTGACGAGCCGTTTTTTATGGTGAAGCTTTGTTTTGAATTTTTTGCCATAATTGATTTAACATTCTGTAAATGGCCGGATTATCGAGCTCTCCCATGCCATTACGGGACAGCACTATAGCATCTATTTTATGAAGGTGGTGTTGATTGTAACGAAAACTTTCTCGAATTAGACGCTTGATTCGATTTCTTTGAACCGCTTTTTTGATGTGTTTTTTAGCAATAACCAAGCCCACTCTGGGCCGGTCAATTTGTCCTTCTCTGGCGAGAATCAAGCAGTGACGATTAGATGCTTTATAAGTAGCCTTGTCGAAAACCCAAGAAAACTCTTTCTTGTTTAAAAGCTTGTGTTTTTTAGGCAAAGTAAACGAGACAGTTAACTTTACGTTACTGGTTAGCGGGTGATGAGAGGCATTATCCAAAATGAAGGGGGTATGGTTGATCAATTACAGTTTATAAAGAATCAACCAGACAACAAGGAATTAAGCAGATAAAACTTTACGACCTTTTGCGCGACGTCGCGCCAGTATTCTACGTCCTGCTTTGGTGGCCATTCGTGCACGAAAACCGTGTGTACGCTTACGTTTTAGTACGCTTGGCTGAAAAGTTCTTTTCATGACAGAGTCCTGTGACTATAAATTGATGCTGTAAAAGTTTAGTTGCATGTGGCGTTGGATATGAGAAGTTAGCAAAAAAGCTAAGTTAACCGTTTTATTTTCCTGCCATAACAAAAAAGAGGCGCGATTCTAAAGAATTATGACTCAAAAATCAATCGACAAAAGCGAATAAACACGATTGATCGTAATGAATTCATTACCATCAACCAGACAGTTGCGCCTACCTTTAATAGTACACAATTAACAACTCTCTGTTAACGGCTTAATAACAACTTATGTACAGTTTTATCAACAGATTTTTTTTGGGGGTAGCTAACCGTCCATTTCAATCTAGCGTGTGCTCATCACAAGTAGCTGTTTTTTATAGCTTAAATTACTCTTGTATTTGTCAAAAAAAAACAAGAGTAATTTTGTGGATAACTATAGATAAAATTTATTGAGTTGCGTAAACTGGTTTTATTACGAACAGTGGAGCTAAAGGTAACCTAAATGCGTCCGCTTTTTACATTATCCACACCTATTTCTATTGTATTCGTAATTTCGATAATTATATAAGGAGCCGTTGCATTGACTGATGCCATTTGGGGGCAGTGCGTTAAATCACTCGAGCAAGAGTTATCTGCGCAACAATTTAACACTTGGATTAGACCGCTAACCAGTTCTCTAAACCTTACAACGGGTGATTTTTGTTTAACTGCGCCCAACCGTTTTATAGCCGACTGGGTCAACGATAAGTTTATGCAACGCATAAACGAACTTGTGTTTCACTATTTCACTAACTCGGCAATTGCCCCGCCGGTGTCATTGTCAATTAAGGTTGCAGCCCGATCGAAAGCTGCTTTTGAGGTAGTAGCTAAGACTTTGGAGCCTGTTGTTAGTAGCCCTATCAGCGCCGATCTAGTTCCCCCTACAAATACAATTGATAGAAACGGGACAATTCAATCAACAGATTTTCCGTCGTCAATTCAGACATCTATGCTTGAGCCTTTAAAAAGCACTCCCCTAGGATTTACGACTGAGGTAAGCAAAACTCAGCCGGCTCGAGTTTTTGCTAAAGAGTCCGCCTATATTCCATCGCAAACTACGGACGCTGTTAATAACGCAAAGATGAAGGCCTATGGCCTCAACGCCGGCAAAGGCGAAAATAAACAACGAATTATGTCAGACCATGCGGTTCAAGGCGGTCTTCAACACCGCACTGGTCTCAACAAGGCTTTTACGTTTGAAAGCTTTGTCGAGGGTAAGTCCAACCAGATGGGCTTGGCGGCGGCCCAACAGGTGGTCGAAAACCCGGGTGAATCTTATAATCCTCTGTTTATTTATGGTGGTGTTGGTTTAGGTAAAACGCATTTAATGCACGCTGTTGGTAATGGTATGTTGGACCGTAACCCCAACGCTAAGGTTGTGTATTTGCACTCCGAGCGCTTTGTCGCCGATATGGTGAAGGCTCTGCAGTTGAATGCGATTAATGATTTTAAGCGTTATTACCGCTCTGTCGACGCTCTGCTTATTGATGATATTCAGTTTTTTGCGGGTAAAGATCGATCACAAGAAGAGTTTTTCCACACGTTTAATGCTCTATTGGAAGGTAATCAGCAGATAATACTGACCTGTGACCGCTATCCAAAGGTGATTTCCAATCTCGAAGAACGTCTTAAGTCTCGCTTTGGTTGGGGCTTAACGGTTGAGGTAGAGCCCCCAGAATTAGAAACCAGGGCAGCTATTTTGTTGAAGAGAGCGGAGGAGATTAAAATTGATTTACCTTATGATGCAGCTTTTTTTATTGCACAGCGAGTGCGCTCCAATGTGCGCGAGCTTGAGGGAGCGCTTAAGCGAGTCGTTGCGAACGCCTCCTTTACCCAGCGTTCTATATCAGTAGATCTTGTTAAGGAGGCGTTGAAAGACCTTCTAGCACTTCAGGATAAACAGGTCAGCATTAGCAATATTCAGCGAGTTGTTGGTGAGTACTATAAGATTAAAATTGCTGAGTTTACCTCTAAACGTCGGAGTCGTTCTGTCGCCCGACCACGCCAAGTTGCAATGGCTCTCGCTAAAGAATTGACGAATCACAGTCTACCTGAAATAGGCGACGCCTTCGGTGGTCGCGACCACACCACGGTGCTTCATGCTTGTCGCAAGGTTAAAGAGCTTTGCTCTTTAGATGCCGAAATTCAGCAGGACTGGAAAAATCTTCAGCGCTTATTAACCACCTAATCACGCCGAGATTCGGATAATCAGTGCAATTTTATTAGTCAGTGGCTAGCGGCTACAGTTTGTCATCTTCCGACCAAAGAGAATGGCAACGAACTATCAGCAGCTAACCACCGAAGTACGATATCAGACGTATAGTGTAAAAAAAGCCGGATTATCACAGACTAAGATCGCCACATTTCTGTCTCGGCACCGTGCAACTGCATCGAGAGGACGGCATAAAAATAAAGGGAGGGCGAGGTTACCGCCTCGAACAAGTTCAACAGATCGTATCTCTGCATCGTAAAACGATGTAGCAACCTATTGATACGGGTAAGTTAGCAGCAGGTGCGCTAATCAGCACGGGCCTTTACTAAACAAGCGCTATCGACAACGCTATAGAAGCGATGCTCACCCCGCACAGCTCAAAAATAGAGTATGCATAGATGCACACTCAGAAATAGTTGATCGACTGTCACGTATTGGTGATTGGGAAGACGATACTATTATAGGTTTAGGAAGACCAGGCGCACTACTGACAATGGTAAAAAGAAAAACGTTATATACCGTGATTGTGAAATTAGATGGTAGATGGTGCGGGCTGCTTAGGCAACGGCAAATTCATCTCTTCGTGATTTTTTAATTGAAGCGTCGACGAAATTGAAGCGTTGCTTTTCTGTATACGGTTCAAATCGATGCAGAGAGCATAAACAATATACAGTCGTGTGCGGTTAGTGAGGTAAAAAGTCGCTATCGATGCTTTAATCTAAGTCGCTATGATCACTTCTATATTCTCAATATAAAATAATTGATCCCCCCAGTTGGTCTGCGCAGCATCACCTCGTCGTCAACTTGCTTTTAAGTAATGCTTTGGCAGTAGGCGCGTCAATACTGACCCTTCTCATTGATACATCAAATTCATCGGGCCCGACAAATTGATAAGTAACGCGATCGTCATCAGCGTCTATTAATGCTACCCCTGCACCAAAAAATCTCGAGTTTAGTCTTTAGGGATACTGCGCACAATCGTTAATGTGTCGAGACGCTTTGTTAAAAAACGCACGGGACTGCCTATCTATTAACGGCATTTTTGCCATTAATAGATGATAAATAGATAATAAAAGATGGTGAGTATGACTGTCTAGCAGGCGAATGTTTAACGCCAAGGCCCAAGGGGTTTGACGATAAAAAAGTAATACATAGGTATACGACATAAAGCTGACGTCAATGCGCAGTGAAAGATCAACGCACTATAAGTAAGTATCGCTAATAAGCATTGACAGTAAGTATCGTCGAATTAAACGCTGGGCGCATGAAGATGTTGTTGATAAAGCTGAAGCGCGGATGATAACAGACCCCGAGAGAATGGTCGTTCAATTTAGCACTGTGGAGCGCTCCTTCGAGACAATAAAATCATGGATGGGATGGGATCGAACCACTTCCAGATGAAAACAGTGAGGCAGGTAAGTGCTGAGATGAGCTTGCATGTATTGACCTATGATTTAAAATAAATAATAAAAATTATGTGATCTGGTTAACTGAATAATTATATCTTATGTGGGGGATCACTATCAAATAGTCATAAAATAAGTT
>JBLIME010000139.1:0-7241 GCA_047638515.1 Pseudohongiellaceae bacterium | reverse complement strand
AGCCCAACCTTTAGGGTTGCTAACTGCCGTCATAAAGCCTTGAAGTGCTAATTCTGTTCGGGAGGCAGGCCTACCCTTTGATACATCGGTTTTAATGGCCATCTTGCCCCGCGAAAGCCACATTTGCGCACCCATAAATCCTAGATACAAGCCACCCATAATTTTAAAGGCATTAAATGCCGTAGGATAATTTAACAGCAACGCTGCCACGCCAACTGCCGCTAAAACAGCGACAAGCGCCACACCTACAAGCTCGCCAGCCATCATCCATAGTGCTCGCCGAATACCTATTGTCATACCCATGGTCATCGCCAGGGTCATGCAAAGCCCCGGTGTAATCGACACAAAAAAGAACGTTGGCACAAACACGGTTAAAAGAGCAATATTCAAAGCGCGCCTCGCTTTTCTAAGATCGCGTAAATAGATTCAGCCATTTTTTGATAACCCATTTCGTTAAAGTGAACAATATCTGATTTCAATGCGGCCGTGCCTTGAAGCTCTACCAGCAGCTCGCCATCAAAAACCAAGTCTAGTTCTGTAGCGAGCTCTTCATACATTGGGTGTACGCTTAAAAACAATGATTTTTTGGGCACACCCATTAATACAAGATCAATATTACGCTGTCTAATTAACATCACCATCTTACGCAAATTAGCTTTTGCCTGCACAAGATCTAAGCCCCTTAGCATATCGTTACCCCCTTCAATCAAAATAACAAGGTCGGGGCTTGATTGATCGAGAGCTTGACCTAGTCGCGCCAAACCTTGAGCCGTAGTTTCGCCCGCGATACCTGCGTTAATAACCTGCAAGCCGGTAAGCTGTGCCAAAACAGCTGGATAGTTTTTATTTTTACGGGCACCTACACCGCTCGTTAAGCTATCGCCAAAGGCTAAAATAACCGCGTCTGCTGTCAATGCACCTAACTTAGGCCCACTGCATGCCGTTAACAGCATCAAACAGCTAATAATTATTAGTCGCCTATTCATTAAAATAACCGCGCATTTAAATATGTCTCGGCAAACTCATTACCTAAAACAAGTTATCATAAAAACTAATGCCGCCCGTTAAAATTATATTGATGTTAACCTCGATATACGTGGTCACTTTAATAAGGGCGGAAATAGTGAAGAATCGATTACAAAAAAGGGGCTTGTTATTGACGATTACAGCTAAAAAGCAAAGAGTTTCTATCGATACTGGTGCTTTTCGTCGATCTTATTACGACCAGTTATTTATCAACACTACTGAACAGGAACAAAGAGTAATTAATGTTTTATATCTGTAGGAGACCACTGAACATTAGGATTTTTTGAAGGTGCCCTCTTGTGAGGACATCCTCTTTTGGCAAAGTGCTCACAGCAGCAGCACAATCATATTCAGAAAAGCTGTAACTTTTTTATTTAAGGCTAGCAATAAATTCGTCTAAGCTTATGAGAATATCTTGCTGGACCAATTCAAGTTCTTGGCCTGCATCAATTAGACAATAATGCTTATTCAACGAACTATTTTTTACGCGCTCTAAGTAAGCAAAGCGAACTCGCTCAAAAAAGTCAATTTTTTCGCATTCAAAGCGATCTAGTTCAGCACGTGCGACTGCACGCGACAACCCTAAGCGCACATCAATGTCTAGATAAAAAGTTAAGTCGGGCACTAGGCCTTGTTGTACTACTTTTTCTAGCTCTGCGATTAAATTTTTATCTAAACCACGGCCGCCACCTTGGTAAGCATAAGTAGAGTCTGTAAAGCGATCGCAAATAACCCACTGACCTTTATTTAAAGCGGGCACAATCACTTTATTTAAATGCTGGGCCCTTGCGGCAAAGACCATCAAGAGCTCGCAAGTCTCATCAATATCCTCGGAAGATTTATTGAGCAATAAGCCTCGAATATTTTCCGCTAAAGGCGTACCTCCGGGTTCACGAGTTAATAATAGGTCAATATTTTTAGCTTCAAGGTGCTCTTTAACCAATAAAATATTCGTGCTTTTACCAACGCCCTCAGAACCTTCAAAGGTTATAAACTTTCCTTTTTGCATTTACCCTCTCATTTAATGATTCGTTTTAGCCACATAATTCATTTAATCGGTGCCGAGCGATAATTTTTCGCCTTATTGTTAATTTGATACTCTTGTACCGCTTTATTATGCTGTCTCAGGTTATCAGAAAACTGATGACTACCATCACCTTTTGCGACAAAAAATAAGGTTTGACCCGTGGCCGGATTCAGTGCCGCATTGATTGCCGCACTGGCGGGCATAGCAATTGGCGTTGGCGGTAAACCATTAATAACATAGGTATTATAAGGCGTTTTCTGCGTTAAATGTCTGCGGCGAATGTTGCCTTTGTACGAGTCGCCCAAACCATAAATAATGGTAGGGTCTGTTTGCAAGCGCATACCTTTTTGCAAGCGTCTTACAAACACGCCCGATATTTCTGGTCGCTCGTAGGCAACACCTGTTTCTTTTTCAATAATTGAGGCCATAATTAATGCCTCATACGCGTCTTTATACGGTAAGTTTTTAGCCCGCTTTGACCATTGTTCACTGAGCACTCTCTGCATTTTATTATGTGCGCGCAATAAAATATCAACATCACTAGAACCCGCAACATACTGATAGGTATCGGGGTAGAACCAACCCTCTGGATGTTCAATATCGAGTTGTAAGTGTTCTATAATCTCGTCAAAATTTTTATTTGTTAATTTGCGTTCTAATTGTTTTTGCTCAGATAAAACCCGTATGAACTCTTTGAAGGTTTTTCCCTCGACCAAGGTTACGCTGTAATTAATCACCTCGCCACTGCCCAGCGTCTGTAACAAAAGCTTGGGCGTCACCTGCTCGGGCAATTTATACTCACCCGCTTCTAAACCGGCTTGCTTGCTAAATCTTGCATATAAAATAAGCCAGCGCGGATGCGTAAGAATATTATCTTTTTCTAATTGGTAACTTAATTTACTGAGTGTGTCGCCGGTGCTGATTTTCACAACGGATTCGTCAGCAAGTACGAGGGGTTGATTCAACCAATTATTAAACGTCACCATGAAAAAGGCGAGTGTTAACAAACCGGCAATAAATACATAAACCATCATTTTAAATAGACGCTTTAACATGAAATGATTTCTCCCTTATTCGTCAAAAAAGACGTTGTGGCACATAGCCTGAAGTGAACGTGTCACCATCCCCACATCCCAACTGTAGTTGTGTTCTTTATAATGACAATGTGTCACGGGCCATAAACCGGTAATACTATTGGCTAAAAAAACCTCATCTGCAGCAAATAAACTTTCGAGCTTTAATGTTGTCTCAACTATATGAAGACCTAGCTGCTGTGCTAACGACTCAATAATAAATTGTCGCTGAACACCGGCCACACCGAACTTGTTGAGTGCGGGCGTTAGTATTTTATCGTCTTTAACAATAAATACGTTGCGTGCACTGGCTTCTACTAGCTCGCCATTATTGGCTAATAATAAGCCTTCATCAAAATTCGTGTTGAGGCGTTCACTGGCAGCAAGTACATAAGGCAATTGATTGAGTGTCTTAAGACCAGCCCACGAAATCGGCGATAACGTCTCTCGGCATACATGTACGCTAACACCATTGTGTTTAGTTAAATCAGTCGAGCAGGCAAACAATTGCAACATTAATGTAGCTTTAGCGTCTGGGTCTATCTGATAACCACGACCACCAACTCCACGAGTAATCGTGAGCTTTAATATTAAGCGTTTGTCATCGAAGCTTTTTGCAATTGCTAGAACCTTATTAACATCGTTAACCAGGCGCTCAGAGTCTAATTGAATCTTGAGATGCGACAGGCCTTTGAGAAGACGCTGATGATGAAAAGATAATAATGGCGCTAAACCATCAACGAGTAGTATTGTCTCGAAAACACCATCGCCATAAGCGAGGCCACGGTCGAGTGGTGACAAACCGGCTTGCGACTCGTCGTCTACACAATAAGAATCGATGCGGCCGTTGATACAAAGTAGCGGTAGGGTATAAGTAGGCATAACAGAATTGTAGCGAAAATTGTGGCAATAAACTAAGCCTATCGCAACACTTCTTCTAATTGATGGGCAGCCAACTATTTAGCGATGAACAAAAAATTCTCGATGTGCTTGATAGCTAGTCGATTTTTTTAAATATAAGAGAACCATTAGTACCACCAAATCCAAAGGAATTCGACAAAGCACCGGTAATGGTCATCTGCTGGGGAGTGTGCGGCACTAGATTAAGATTAGCGCATTCTTCTTCAGGGTCTTCTAGGTTGATAGTGGGCGGTGCAACTTGGTCGCGTATGGCTAATACACTAAAAATTGCCTCAACGGCGCCGGCGGCACCCAACAAATGCCCTATCATCGATTTAGTTGAGCTAACCGCTAGATTACTGGCAGCATGACTAAATACCGAGTTAACAGCCCGACACTCTGCGATATCACCCGCTGGTGTTGAAGTACCATGTGCGTTGATATACTGAATATCCTCTGGATTCATACCCGCATCGCGCAAGGCGTTTGCCATCGATAGCGCAGCACCGGCGCCATCACTTGGTGGCGACGTCATATGAAAGGCATCGCCACTCATACCAAAACCGACAACCTCTGCATAAATATTAGCACCACGTGCTTTAGCATGCTCGTATTCTTCTAATACAACCACACCCGCGCCGTCGCCTAGCACAAAGCCATCTCGACCCTTATCCCAAGGACGACTGGCCCCTGTTGGGTCATCGTTGCGCTTAGATAGTGCTCTTGCCGCAGCAAAGCCACCCAAGCCCAAAGGCGTGATCGAGGCCTCGGCACCACCGGCAAGCATGGCATCGGCTTCGCCGTGCATGATGGAACGGGCGGCTAGACCAATAGAATGCGTGCCCGATGTGCAGGCAGTTGTAACCGCCAGATTAGGGCCCTTTAGACCGTAGTGAATCGACAAGTTCCCGGCGATCATATTAATGATCGAACCCGGGACAAAAAATGGTGACATGCGGCGTGGGCCACGATTAGCGATTGTCAGTGCACCTTCTTCGATAGTACCTATACCACCAATACCCGATCCAATGACCGATCCAAAGCGAGGCGCAAGCTCGTCGGTAACTTCAATACCACTGTCACGCATGGCCTGGATGCCTGCGGCCATTCCATACTGGATAAAGAGATCCATCTTGCGGGCCTCTTTCTCTTCAATATACTCGCCAATTTGGAAATTTTTTACACCCGCGGCGAATTGAGTCGTGTACGCACTAGCATCAAAGAGATCGATGCAAGCCGCGCCACTTTTACCCGCAAGTATTGCTGACCACGTCTCATCAACCGTATTACCTACGGCGGTTATCATGCCTAAACCTGTTATAACAACGCGTCTCACATTCATTCCTATCTAATGACTAAGTTACGACAAGAGGATATCGTAATAAAAAATGATCGAAGGACTATACTACATTTCATTCTTAATAGTACTAAATGCACGAAAACCGCACTCTATAAATAGATGCGGCTTTCGTCAAAGCTATTGAATATACAATAGAGAACTATTAAGCTGGATTGTTATTAATGTAATCAATTGCTAGCTGAACAGTTGTAATTTTTTCTGCTTCTTCGTCAGGAATCTCAGTTTCAAATTCCTCTTCTAAAGCCATAACTAGTTCCACTGTATCTAGTGAATCTGCACCTAGGTCTTCTACGAATGAAGCCGCAGTTTTAACTTCGTCTTCCTTAACGCCTAATTGCTCGGCAACGATTTTTTTTACACGCTCTTCAGTGTTGCTCATGGTTCTATCGAACTCCCCTTTAAATTAATATCAGTAAACAGCCTTTGGTTTCTTAGTTTGTTTTTACTGATTGACTGTTTGATGGCGCATTTTACATGGAAACTTCTGCATTGACACTTTTTATCGCGTTTTTTATAATAACTTTACACTTTATTGTTAAAAATCATATAGTTATGTGGCAATAAAAATGCATTAAGCCATATACATACCACCATTTACGTGAATATTCTCACCGGTAATGTAGGCTGCGGCATCATCTGCTAAAAATTTAACAACGCCTGCAATTTCTTCTGGCTGTCCAAGACGACCCAATGGAACGGTGCTTAGCATTAGTGATTTTTGCTCATCAGTTAACTCATCTGTCATATCAGTTTCGATGAAACCTGGAGACACTGTATTCACTGTAATATTGCGCGACCCTACCTCTTTACCCAGAGCGCGAGCGAAGCCAGCGACCCCAGCTTTAGTCGCTGCATAGTTGGATTGACCCGCATTTCCCATCGAACCTACAACCGAGCTAATATTTATAATACGGCCCCAACGCGCCTTCATCATACCGCGAAGACAGGCTTTACTTAAGCGATAAACCGAACTGAGGTTAGTGTTAATTACATCAAACCACTCGTCTTCTGACATACGCATTAATAAATTATCTTTAGTAATGCCTGCGTTATTAACCAGTATTTGTGGAGCGCCGTAGTTTTCCTGAACCGCTTTTAACAAGCTGCTCACCGAGTCAGCATCGGTCACGTTGAGCACCATGCCAACACCTTGTATCTTTTTTTCAGTGAAGCGTGATGATATTTTTGCTGCTCCCGAGTCAGTGGTGGCTGTACCGATAATAATGGCACCGTCAGCTCCCAAAGTATCGGCGATTGCCGCGCCAATTCCTCGACTTGCACCCGTTACTAATACAACCTTATTGGCTAAACTCATGATCATTCCCTATTTTTCATTATTTATGACAAATAATGATGCTGCATGCTTGAGATGTTCTGGACTTTCTATTGCTAGCGAAGTCAGTCCGCGATTAATGCGCTTCGTCAAACCCGACAATACTTTTCCTGGACCGCACTCGACGAAGGTATCGACACCTGATTTGATCAGCGCATTAATGCAATCGACCCACAGTACCGGATGGTAAATTTGTTCAATCATCAGCTGTTTAATACGAGCTGGATCGGACTCTAGCGATGCATTCACATTATGAATCACCGGTATTGTCGGTGAGCTAAAACTAATGGCACTAATGTCTTCCGCTAGCTTATCGGCAGCCGGCTTGAGTAACGACGAATGAAAAGGTGCACTCACCATTAATAACTGTGCCCGCTTTGCACCTTGGTCTTTGCATAAGATACAGGCACGCTCAACCGCTGCAACATTACCCGCAATAACGACTTGCCCCGGCGAGTTAAAGTTAACAGCCGTGACCACCTCTCTTTCTGCTGCCGCCGCACAACAAGCAATAATAGTGGC
>JBLIME010000138.1:0-7297 GCA_047638515.1 Pseudohongiellaceae bacterium | reverse complement strand
GACTTGAACTCTCACACCTTACGGCACTAGAACCTAAATCTAGCGTGTCTACCAATTCCACCACTCCCGCTTAGGCTGCGCATAGTATAGAGACTCCCTAAGCGTGTCTAGTGCTTTTGTAAAATAAATTCACTTTTTTTGATTTATATTCTTCGTAGCCATGAAATGTTTGAATTCAACGGTATTTCAGTGGGTTAGAGTTTATTACCTTGATTGCTCACAATCGTAGAGCTCACGAGAGTCGCACTTTGACTTTGGAGGCCAGTATCTTTGGTAATTATAGTCACACTAATTTTAAATTAGCCAATGTTGGGCATGGGTTCTTGGGATTTGTAAGGCGGCGAGTCCACAAGGTATAACGTATCTCTGGCATTGGATAACTCTTGCTAATATAGTTGTCGTTCTGCTTATTTTGACAGGCTAATAAAGCAGACGATGGATTAATGGTATTGCCAGTATGTACTCACCCAGCGAGTAACCAATAGTCATAAAGTAGTTATAAATTGGCTACAGTGGATCAATAGAAAGACATAACTTAAGGAATCAAGGTGGCCATGAATAAGCCTTTAGTAAATCATAATGTAATGATTAATCTTGCCGCGTTCATTATTATTGTTGCAGGCTTGAAAGCAGCAACTCAGTTAATAGTTCCCTTTTTATTGGCGGTATTCATTGCTGTTTTATGCACGCCAATGATGATTTGGTTAAAAGAGAAAAGGGTGCCTTCGATATTGTCAGTACTGTTGGTTGCGGTACTGTTTTTTCTAATTACGGCAACATTAGGAACGGTTGTAGGTGCGAGTTTATCAGCTTTTTATCAAGATCTGCCCGAGTATGAACAAAAATTACAGCAACAAGGGGCTGGCATCATCGCGACGCTGAGTGGTTTTGGTATTGTTGTTGATGAGGCTATATTGAGTAATTATATTGACCCAGGTGCGGTCATGAAAATGGTCGCTAAGGTGTTTAGTGGCTTAGGAAGTGTACTGACGAATACTTTTTTGATTTTATTTTCAGTGATATTTATTTTATTAGAGGCCTCCGATTTTCCTGAAAAACTTAAACGAGCATTAGGCAGCAAGACCCAGGCACTTGATTATTATCAGAGCTTTAGCGATTCAGTGCAGCGTTATTTATTAATTAAAACCTTGGTCAGTATGGGCACCGGAATTATTGTCGGAATCACGCTAGCTTGGATTGGAGTCGATTATGCAATCTTGTGGGCGGTGATCGCTTTTTTATTAAATTTCATTCCCAATATTGGTTCTATTATTGCTGCAGTGCCGCCAATGTTGATCGCATTAATTCAGCTGGGTCCGATGAGTGCAATACTGGTGGCGTGTTTGTACTTAGTGACCAATGTACTGTTCGGTAATGTCATTGAACCCAAATTTATGGGGCGCTCTTTGGGCTTGTCGACTCTGGTTGTTTTTTTATCGTTAGTTTTTTGGGGGTGGATATTTGGTCCTGTCGGCATGCTGCTTTCAATTCCGTTGACGATGGTGGTTAAAATAGGATTAGAGAATAGTCAGCGCAATCGCTGGTTGGCGATATTGCTGGGACATTGATAAGAGATGATGGACTATCGAGTGTTTTTCTTTATTTAGCGTCAGGAAGGGTAAAACCCTTCCCCTTATTTATGGCCGCGCTTTACACTCTCATTATAGTTAGGTCTTGGGTAGAGGCAAATCTTGTTAAAGGTGGATGTAATGTATCAAATTTTGTTAATCGATGATGATTATGAGTTGGGCGAACTGTTACAAGAATACTTAGCTATGGAAGGTTATCAGCTAGCGGTATGTCATGATGGTGAGTCGGGTTTAGCCGCAGCACTAACAGGCCAATACGATCTGGTTTTATTGGATGTGATGTTGCCAAAAATGAATGGTTTTGACGTCCTTAAGAAGCTACGTACTGAGTCAATGTTGCCGGTGATTATGCTGACGGCCCGAGGTGACAGTGTTGATCGTGTCTTGGGCTTAGAGCATGGTGCGGATGATTATATCCCTAAACCTTATCACCACCATGAGCTTGTCGCTCGGATTAAGGCGTTGTTTCGCCGTATTGAAGCAGGGCAGCCTAAGGTAGCCAATGCATGGCTTCAGGTTGATGAGCTTAAACTGCATAAAGCGACCCGCAGCGTAAAGTTGCACAACGAAGAAGTCGAACTTACGGGTGCAGAGTTTGGTGTGTTGTTAACGCTATTGGAAAGTGCGGGCGAGGTGGTCGATAAAGAAGTGCTTTCTCAAAGTGCATTAGGGCGTCGATTAAGTGCGTTCGATCGTAGCATCGATATGCATGTCAGTAATTTACGCAAAAAGCTCGGTGAGCGTAATGACGGTAAAGCGTATATTAAAACAGTGCGTGGCCAAGGTTATATCTTGGTACAGGACTGAACATAATCAGGCTGTTCATTTAAAAATTTCTTAAGTTAGGCACTGATATGCGCTGGCGAAATTCGTTATTTATTAAGATTTTTCTTTGGTTTTGGATTGTTGTTATTGTGAGTATGACGGTTGCTACACTGTCTTTTCAATGGCTGCAAGACGATTATCATCGACCGTTAGAGTTGCGCGAGAAAATTTTATTGCAGCGCATTGCTGAAAATAGCCAGCCATTAGCCATTAAAAAACGAGGGTTATGGGCGCGCTTGGAGCCCGGTTGGAATATTGTTAAATTCGAAGAGCCGCAACTGAACGACCTTCCTCATGATGTTGCTGAATTTTATGAGCATGCTGTTGCTGAACAGCAGTCGCTATGGGGGCAGGAAGACGGCTATATGATGATGGGGCCCTTGGTTCACCGCGAGCAGATATACATTGCGGTGAGTCGTTATCATTGGCGTCATTCTTTAGATGATGGGGAGCGCTGGTTAATTCCTTTTTTAGTGGTACTCATGGTTTCTCTTATGTGTGGGGTACTTGCGTGGCATTTAACAAGTCCTATTCGCCGTTTACAGAAGGCGGCTAAAAAATTGAGCGCAGGAGATTTTGATATCTCCGAGTTGCGGTCCAATCTTAATCGTGGCGATGAGTTGGGTGATTTATCGATAGAGTTTGTTGAAATGGCGGATTCGTTGCAGCGCCTCTTGCAAAGTCATCGTCAGTTATTGCGCGATGTTTCTCATGAATTACGCTCACCGCTAACACGATTGCAAATAGCATTAGGTATTGCACGTAAAAAAGACTCAGCCAATTCTTTGCAAGCTGAGCATGACAGAATTGAGCGCGCTGCAGGGCAAGTGGCCAACCTAGTGACACAGATTTTAGATTTGGCTAAATTGCAGCAAGAGGGTGATTTGACCACTGAGAAGTTAGATCTTGTGAAGTTGTTTAAAATTTGGCTACAAGATGCTGAATTGGAATTAGCGGCTAAGCACCTGACTATAAAGTGGCAGTTGGAGTCGGAAGAAGTATTTTGTAATATTGATGCGGTATTGATGCAGCGAGCTTTTGATAACGTATTGCGTAACGCTATTCGCTTTAGTCCTGACTCGGGTATATTGACATTAAGCTTGAGGAAAACTGATCAGCAGCTTATTTTTAAAATATGCGATCAAGGCCCAGGAGTCAGTGAGGATCAGCTTGAAGATATTTTTGCTCCTTTCACCCAAGCTGATCAATCACGAAGTCATGCCGTCAGCGGTGGTTATGGTATTGGCTTAGCGATGGTACAGCGAATTCTAAATATGCATCGGGGCGAGGTGTGCGCAAAAAATATTCCAGGTTCGGGTTTGTGTGTTGAGTGGTCTTTACCCGATCAGGCTAAAACTTAAGGAGATTATGTTAACGACACAGAAATCGCTAAGCTTTATCCTCAACGGGAGGCCTCAAAAGAACAGCCCCAGCGTCTTAATTCAGTAGATCGTTTGAGTAACGAATATTTGTAGTCAATTTCCCCAGTAATCGGCTAATTGGTGATTTGAAGTAAATATGAGCTAAAAATTGATTGATTTTGTTCGCTTTGCTGGATTTTTTGGCCAAATTTTGGTATCTAATGTCCTACTTTTTACGTGAGCCAGTTTTGTGTTTGGTTTACGCTATCCTCTCCACCTAATTATTACGCAATTGGAAGAGCAAAATGTCTGAAGATATGAAGCAAGCTGCCCTCGATTATCATGAGTTTCCTAAGCCAGGTAAGATCAGTATCGAACTGTCTACTCCTGCGCAAACAGCTCGTGATTTAGCCCTAGCTTACAGCCCTGGTGTTGCTGAGCCGGTTAAAGCCATCGCTGCAAATCCAGAAGATGCTTACCGTTACACGGGTAAAGGCAACTTAGTGGCTGTTATTACTGACGGTTCTGCTATTTTAGGCCTTGGTAACCTAGGTCCATTGGCTTCTAAGCCAGTGATGGAAGGTAAGTCTTTATTATTTAAACGTTTTGCCGGTATCGATTCTATCGATATCGAAGTTGAATCTGAAAGCCCACAAGCCTTTATCGATACCGTGCGCCGCATTGCTAATACCTTTGGTGGTATTAACCTTGAAGATATCAAAGCCCCTGAGTGTTTTGAAATCGAACGTACCTTGATCGAACAGTGTTCTATCCCTGTTTTCCATGATGATCAGCACGGTACTGCGATTGTAACAGTTGCCGGTATGATCAATGCCTTAGAAATTCAAGGTAAGAAGCTTGAAGACGCGACTATGACTGTTTTGGGTGCGGGCGCTGCTGCGATCTCTTGCTCTAAGCTATTGATACTTGCAGGCATGAAGCCTCAAAACATCTTTATGTGTGATCGTAAAGGCGTTATTCATTCGGGTCGTGACGATCTTAATCAATATAAGGCGATGTTTGCAGTTGAAACTGACAAGCGTACCTTGGCTGATGCGATGGAAGGTGCTGACATCTTCCTAGGTCTTTCAGGTCCTAACTTGCTAGCCCCTGAACTATTGAAAAAGATGGCGCCAAACCCAATCGTTTTCGCCTGTTCTAACCCAGATCCAGAAATCGCTCCTGCCCTTGCGCACGAAGTTCGTGATGACTTGATTATGTCGACGGGCCGTTCTGATTTTCCTAACCAGGTGAACAACGTTCTTGGTTTCCCATTCATCTTCCGTGGTGCTTTAGACGTTCGTGCGTCTGTAATCAACGAAGAGATGAAGTTGGCTGCTGCTTATGCAATTGCTAGTCTGGCGAAAGAACCTGTTCCTCAGGATGTATTGGATGCCTACGAACTGACTTCTTTAGAGTTAGGTCGTGAGTACATTATCCCTAAGCCAACAGACTCTCGTCTATTGGGTGTGGTAGCGGCAGCGGTTGCTAAAGCGGCTGTTGATACTGGGGTTGCTCAGCTTCCTTACCCAGCGAACTACCCATTAAACTCAGTTGACGATATCTAATAATTAGATCGTTGGTGAGTTTTTGGTAGACATAAAAAAACCGGCTTAGGCCGGTTTTTTTATGTCTGTTACTTTATATATTTATTTCAATATATAGCCTGCTCTTGAGTATTAGAAGAGCAGTTGTGGCGAATTTTGATCGTCGTCCTCATCCCTATCGCTTTGTATGGGAGTTCTTGGCTTTGAAGTGTCGCGTGCGGGTATTTGTTCTTGCTTGAATAATTCAAAAATCGCATTAGCTTGCCCTGGTTGTGCTAATAAACCTGTCTCTGGATCAATGCGAACGTTTACTATGCCATCCGGTTGAGGAAAAGGACGATACTTCTTATCCGCGAGCATGGCGCCCATATAGTTTACCCAAACTGGCAATGCAGTATTGCCGCCAAATGCCCAGCGTCCTAACGTGCGGGGTTGGTCAAAACCTATCCATACGCTCGTAACAAGATCGCGATTATAACCAGAAAACCAAGCATCTTTTTGGTCATTAGTGGTGCCTGTTTTACCTGCAAGATCGTTGCGATTAAGTGCGAGAGCACGCTTGCCTGTGCCGCGCTTAATTACATCTTGCAGCATATTGTTCATAATGAAATGTGTGCGCTCGTCCATAATCCGAGGCGCAAGCTTGATCACCGGGGCTGTTTTTGAGGCCAGTGATTCTGCTACTAGCGCTTCTGATATTGGGGCGCTAATAGCCTCAAGCAAAGCCTGGTTTTCACTTTGAATTGGCTGAGTACTATCCGCTTGGCTCGAATTATCATCCGTCGTGGTACATTCCAAGCAAGCTTGCATTGGATTGGCTTGGAACAAAGGTTCTTTTTCGCTCCCCACTTCAATGCGTTCAATGAAATAGGGCTTAACCTGAAAGCCACCATTGGCCAACACGGTATATCCTGTTGCAAGCTCCAGTGGGGTTACTGCAGACGCGCCTAAAGCAAGGGATAGGTCTTTACTGAGCTTCTCTCTTGGAAAACCAAAAGGCGCAATGTAGTTGATGGCTTTGCGCGGACCCAGTTGTTTTAGAATGCGTATTGATACTAAATTTTGGGATTTATAAAGTGCTTCTCGTAATCGAGTGGGTCCATAGAATTTTCCACTGGAGTTTTCTGGGCGCCAAGTATTTTCAAGGCCTGCATCTTTAAAAACAACAGGCGCATCATTAATAATGCTGGCAGGGGTTAGCCCGTTCGCGAGTGCAGCACTATAAATAAAGGGCTTAAAAGCAGAGCCTGGCTGGCGGTCAGCTTGAATGGCTCGGTTGTATTTGTTTAATCCGTATGAAAAACCGCCTACTAACGCTCTGATTGCACCTTGGGAAGGATCGATAGAAATTAGCGCCCCTTCAGCTTCTGGGATTTGTGCCAGCTGTATACCAGAGGTTGCACTGGCGGTTACCCAGATGACTTGTCCCTGAGAAAGTACATCACTCGTCGCACTGGGTTCTCTGCCGACCCGATCAACACTGATATAAGGCTTGGCCCACTTTACTCCGCTGAAAGGAAGCCAAGACCACTGTTTTTGTCCGCTGATAATCCAAGCACCCGTCTCTAATACTTGAGCGACAATCGCCGGATGTAATAAGCCATACTGTCCTTTATTATTTAATTCACTTTGCCAGTCATCAAGAGTGGCTGGCCAATCAATATCTTGTTTGTTATCTAAGCGAGAAGGCCAAGTAAGGGTTATTTCATTATCATAAGTTTGTAGTTTGGTGGGCGTTAAAAACTTTTGATCTGCAGGTTTGCGTAAGCCGTGATCTCTGTCGTATTTTAATAGCCCTGCTTGCAGTGCATTATTGGCTTGAGTTTGAGCTTTGCCATCTAAGGTTGTGGTAATACGAAAACCTAGGCGATAAATGTCGTCACCGTATTGCTGGTAAAGTTCATGGCGCACCATTTCCGCGATATAAGACCCTTCGACTTCTGACTTTAATCCATGGTAACGAGCAATAATGATT
>JBLIME010000137.1:0-7379 GCA_047638515.1 Pseudohongiellaceae bacterium | reverse complement strand
TTCAAGTTCATCCCCATCAATAAAACTAAATCATCGTCGTACTCGTCTATTGATGCGATGCCCAAGTGATTTTTTAAACACCTACCGTTAAAGCTGGCATTATTATTTGGTAAGCCTACGGCTTAAAATAGCCGCCATTGTGTGGCTGGTAATCGATATGTTTAGCGTTAGCACGTAAACATTAGGTTGATGTTTTAGCACCGAACGACGCATAACCTATTAGAGCAAATCTCTACTATGATCGAAATAGCTGATACGCTAACTGCTACAGATAAGGCTGTCTCTGTGTCATTTATTGATGAACTCACAGCCATTAGCCTGTATTGTTAACTAAAAATTGTATATATGATCAGTTGCTTCAAAACTGTCTATCAAAATTCTCAATATAGAAGCCCCTAAATGACACGGCAAAACCAGATTGACTTCTCAAAAAAAACAATCAGTGAAGCCTTTTGTCTACTGATTAAAAAGTATAAATTTGAAGAAATCACGATCTCACAGATTACCGCTGAAGCGGGTGTCTCACGCAGCACCTTTTATCGACATTTCAATACGGTTGAATCGGTCGTTGAATATACCAATGATTCTGTAGCTGAAGAAGGTTTAGCGATGCTCTCTGCACTCGAATCGCCGACACTGGCAGACTTAATTCACTGGCGGCTTAAAATCGCCAAAGAACTCCCTTATTTGAACGACCTTGAACTGCATCCAGCGATAAAGAGTATTCTGGCAACGGTGTCTCCTGAAAGGCTGCGTAAATTTAGCGAGGTATTAGATTTTAAAACACCTTATAAACTGACTTTTAATGAAGCGGGTTTTCAAGCTGTGATTAGCCAATGGGCCAAAAACGGATTTCGGGAGTCGGTTGATGAAATGACCACTATAATCCTCCGATTGACTGAGTCTTAACTGCGACTGGCTTATCCGCTACTAAGTCTCTTGCAATCAATTCACTTGCAATTACTTTTAACATAAACCTTTCCCGCTCTATCGAAAACCCTTTCTTATCGCTGTTCGCAATCACCGCTTCTACCTTGCGAACACCTTGCGCCGGTTTCTTCCTTAAAAAAACAACGAATCGATTTTTAAATTAATCCTTTCTATGACAGTGATGAATATTGTTCGATCACATAGTGTTAACCTTTAAAAAGTAATGAGCTGGCAGTAGGGTTCGATATAAAATTAGGGAGGCTCGCTTTCTAGGGTTTAGTGAATGCCTTTGACCGCTTTGATCATTAGATTACCTTCAATATGAATAAAGTTACTGAATAGATCGTTGCGTCATTACTGGCCCCTTTATATTTCTGATAATATAAGGGGTTTTTTATTTTCAACGCTATTAAAGACTATTTTTTAATATGGTTAAACCTTAACGTAGAAAAGTAATAATTATTAAAACCCTGTCGTTAGATTGAGTCGAGCTGAATCTGATGAATAAAGGCTAATGAGAGATACCCATGAGTGAGAGCGACGATAAGCACCAGCAGCGGATGGCAAAGAAGAAAGCCATTATTGACGCTAGAATTGCCCAAGCTCAAGAAGAGCGAGGGGTTCTGATACTTTTAAAGGGCAATGGCAAAGGCAAGAGTAGCTCTGCCTTAGGCACCATGGCTCGTTCTCTTGGTTATGGCAAAAGATGCGCGGTTATTCAGTTCATCAAAGGCCGTGACGAAACGGGGGAAATGAAATTTTTTAAAGATCATCCGCTGGTTGATTGGCACGTAATGGGACACGGATTTACGTGGGAAACTCAAGATAAGAACCAAGATATCGCTGCGGCTCAACAAGCTTGGGTTCTCGCAGAAAAGTTACTGCAAGATGAGCGCTATGATTTTTTATTATTTGATGAAATGAGCTACATGTTCAAATATGAGTACCTTGATGTTGAGCCCGTTGTTAAAGCCTTACAAGTTCGACCTAAAATGCAAAATGTAATGATCACTGGCCGTACTATGGCGGTGGCACTACAAGATATTGCTGATACCATTTCTACGGTACAGGATGATAAGCACGCATTTCGCCAAGGTGTGAAAGCTCAAGAAGGTATTGAATTCTAAGGAATAGGTAATTTCACGATGACTATTGAGATGCTTTCACTATTAATAACAGGTCTCGGCTTGGGCTTATTGCACGCTTTAGATGCAGACCATGTTATGGCCGTATCGGCGTTAAGTAATCGCAAACCTAGCTTAAGTCGTACCTTAAAATTCAGTGCTAATTGGGCGATGGGTCATGGCAGTGTCCTGATTTTTTTAGGTTTGTTATTTTTTGGTTTGGGTGTCGC
Organism: Pseudohongiellaceae bacterium; assembly: GCA_047638515.1. GTDB lineage: Bacteria > Pseudomonadota > Gammaproteobacteria > Pseudomonadales > Cellvibrionaceae > CANLBN01. The sequence continues at coordinate 5,095 of JBLIME010000137.1, read as the reverse complement.
ATTACCAAAAGCAATACAGCAGATTGCTGAGTCTAGCGTAGGGTTTTTATTAATTGTTGTAGGGCTTGCTTGTTTTTGGCAATTTCATAAAGAGAACATTGTACTCAATAAACATACTCATGAGCACAGTCAGGGCTCAATAGAGCATACTCATCTGCACGTGACTGATCATGCAAAAAATCATGACACTGATAATTTAACTAACGATGAGCAAAAGCCAGCAAGTTCACAGCAAGTAAAAGACGCGCATACACCTGTGATGGTCGGCATCTTACATGGCCTTGCAGGAAGCGCTCCAGCATTGGCTTTAATTCCAGCGATGATGCAAACCAGCCTTTCACAAGCCATGGGTTATCTGATGTTGTTCAGTGTAGCGGTCTTATGTTCAATGGTCGCGTTTGGATTAAGCCTGGGTCTAGTACAGAAAAAGTTACAACAAAAATCAGTAAGAGTCTTTAACTGGAGTCGTAAAGTCATTGCTTCTGCGGCGGTGGGGATTGGTTTTTATTGGTTATTCCTGGCACTTTAAATCGTGTGGTCTGAGAGTGCTAATAATATTAGGCTCAAAAGAGCCTAAACCATTTAAGGTGTAAAGCAAAACCTCAAAAAGGTTTAAAAGATGTTAAGGTTCTTAAATTACCCATTCATAATTGGACCTTCTAATCTGGAGGCTCAACAAATATCTTCATAGATATATGCTTGAACAATACGATCATAAAAATAATGTGTTTTATTCAATCGTGATAGCATAAACGACCATAAAGAAGAATATTATGTCAGTAGACTCACTCGTCGCCATCGCCAAAACCTTAAAACAAGAAAATTACGCCTTTACTGCCATCACGCCAGAGTCACATCATACTATCCTAGGCCGAGGTCTCATCGCTCGCAACATGCGTGATGTGTTTGGCTGGAACCGACCTTTTTCCCCTGAAGTATTACCCACAGAAATATTTAACGACTTAATGAACTTGGGCGAGCTTAACAAAGAAGGTGATCAATATATTGCGACGCTGCGTTTCGCCACACTTTTTGATGATATCTATCTGCACTCCGGCTATCCAACCACAGATCAAAATGCCGTTTTTTTTGGCCCCGACACCTATCGCTATACCAAGCTACTGCGTGAGCACGTAACTGCAGCAACAAGATTGGTCGACGTAGGGTGTGGCAGTGGCGCCGGAGGGCTCTGTTTAAAAGATCGAGTTGCGAGACTGTGTTTGGCCGATATTAATCCCCAAGCGCTTGCCTATGCCCGCATCAATGCCGAAATTGCCGGTATATCTGCCAGAGTTGAAACCACTTACAGTGATATCTTGAGTAGCATAGAAGGCGATATTGATTTGGTTATCTCTAACCCTCCCTACATGGTCGATGATACTGAACGCACATACCGTCATGGTGGAGAGCAACTGGGTGCTGCGTTATCCGTTAGAATCGCTGAACAAGCGCTGTCACGACTGACGACCGGCGGTAAACTCGTGCTGTACACAGCGAGTGCTATCGTCGACGGTGTAGACACTTTTTGGCAAGCTGTAAAACCACTGTTATCAGAAGATAAGCACGTTATTCATTATGAAGAAATTGATCCCGACGTCTTTGGTGAAGAACTTCAGCGCCAAGCTTATCAAACGGTTGATCGGTTAGCCGTGGTGGGTCTGGTAGTGACGATCAAGTAGCCCTTAGTATTCCCTAAAAAATACAAACGCAGTGGCTTGTTATACAACAACGCTTATCGCGATAATGGAGGAACGACAGTCCTATGCATCAACACAACAATCAGCAATTTCATCAGCAGTTTCATCAAGACCTGATGCGTCATGGTCATTCTCGTATGGCACCGACAACGCCTCAGCAAGAGAGTGACAGGGAAGCCAATCTACAGCATAACGGGGTAATGACTGAAAAAGAGACTCATTTTTTTGAACAAGAACGCCAAAAAATCCTCCATCTAGCCAATAAAGCCCCCTCAGATACCGCGGGTTTTTTAACCTGGTTCGAAAACTTAAGGGAGGTAGGGCCTGGCCAAAATGACCCGCTTTTCCCTTGGTTAGCTGATCATGTTAGCGAAGACCAAATGCGTTGGTTTATTCAGCAGGAAGTAGCCGGTGAAGCCGGTTTTGATGATCTTGTCGCTCTAACACAGATAGGAATGCCGGTGCAGGCCAAGCTTGAAATGGCCCGTAACTACTGGGATGAGATGGGCCGAGGAGCTGAACAAGGTATGCATGGCCCCATGCTGGATGCTACCGTTCGTGAACTCAACATCTCCGACAATACTGCCGACAGCGCTGTGTGGGAAGCACTTGCACTGGGCAACCTGTTATTGGCAGCGGCGTTCAATCGTCAGTATGCGTACCACTCTGTGGGTGCACTGGGTGCTGTAGAATTAACCGCTCCTACTCGCAGTATTTGGGTAGCAAAAGCATTGGATAAACTCAATATATCCAAGTCAGGCAGCCTTTATTTTAAAATTCACTCTACTGTGGATATCAGGCATTCAAGAGACTGGAATAGAGAAGTCATTGCCAGTTTGGTTGACGGCAACCCTAGCGTTGCTCAAGCCATTGCCGAAGGCGCCTTGATGAGACTTAATGCCGGTGCGCGATGTTTTGATCGCTATCGCCGTGAGTTTGGCATCATCAGCGAAGAAGCCCATATACATGGGCCTCTTTGATGGGCATCTTTTATGGGTTTATCGAAAGCCGTTACACCAACTGCATCAAGCTGTCTTTCGAATAATCCTGCAATTCATCTAAACGATTGTCTCGCACTTTGATGGCCCACGTAGGGTCTTGAATTAAAGCACGACCCACAGCGACTAAATCAAATTCTTTGTTATCTAAACGTTCTGCCAATTCCGTAATAGAGCTGGCTTCAATCCCCGCTTTAGCCGACATTTGCAGACCGTGCTCTGCACCGACAAAGCTGGTATTTAAACCTACGCTGCCTACCGTAATAACCGGCTTACCCGTTATTTTCTTAGTCCAGCCGGCTAGGTTTAAGTGACCATCAACAGGAGAGTTTTCAAATTCTTTTTCCCAGTAGCGACGAGTGCTGCAATGGAATATATCCACGCCTGCATCCACTAACGGTGTCAAGAATGCTTGTAACTCTTCAGGGGTCTGTGCTAATCGCGCATCATAATCCTGTTGCTTCCACTGGGAAAAACGGAAAATAATGGGGAAATCTGCACCGACACGAGCACGAATTGCACTGATGATTTCAGCTGCAAATTTAGTGCGGGCAAGCAAGCTACCGCCATAACTATCTTCGCGCTGGTTAGTCCCTTCCCAGAAGAACTGGTCAATTAAATAACCATGAGCGCCATGCACTTCGACGGCGTCAAAACCGATCTCTTTGGCATCGGCGGCGGCTTGTGCAAACGCTGCAACGACGTCGTCGATATCTTGCTGAGACATTGCGATACCATTCTTCTTACCCGGCATAAACAGACCAGAAGGACTATAACCTGGTACTGAAGGATCAGGATCAGCGCCTTCTTTGCGAACCGAGCCTACATGCCATATTTGTGGAGCAATTTTTCCACCTTTAGCATGTACAGCATCCACTACTTTTTTCCAGCCGGCCAGGGCGGTTTCACCATGGAAAGCAGGCACACGAGGATAGCCATTGGCTGCTTTGTGATTAACGGTGGTGCCTTCCGTAATAATTAAACCGACTTCATTTTCGGCGCGACGTTCGTAATAAGCCACGACCAAATCGTTGGGTATACCACCGGGTGAAAATGTACGGGTCATCGGCGCCATCACAATACGGTTTTTCAATGACAGTGGACCTAACTCAATAGGTTGAAATAATGGAGATAAAGATGTGCTCATAGTTTTTCTCGTGGTTGTTGCACTAGGTGTTGGGTTTTATTAGGCGCTCAAATTGTTTCATTGTTTGTTGAAACAAATTTTTTCCGTGTAAGCGCGCATGATACAAGGCGCCCTTGCAGCTAAAAATAAATAAACTGGCGAGGGCGCGCGCATCTTGGTTGGCAGTAAATTCGTGATTGTCGATGCCGTCTTGCATCACGCTAGTGACCCAGTCCAGTTCATAATCATCTAAGGCTTTTACCCGTTCTTTGATCGCTTCAGGCAACTTATTCAAGTCGCTATAAAAAGCACTGATCGGGCAGAGTTTCTGCTCATTCAGGCTGTTTTTCATTGCTGCGCGTTCGTAGCGTTCTAACTTATTCCAATTAGACGTCGCCTTGGCATCAAAATGCGATAACCCCTGCTCCAGCCAGTTTTGTGTCCAATCACACAGGGCCAAGCCCAAATCGATTTTCTTAGGAAAGTGATGGTGCACACTGGCCTTAGTGATACCCAAGTGACGGGAAATATCCAAATAGCTAAAGCCCTCAAAACCATTGCCCCGCAGCATATCGGCAGAGTATTCAACAATCTGCTGACGCGTACTTAGCGGCGCTATACTGGGTGCTGTTTTGGTTTTTGAGTTCATGGCTTTTTATATTAGTCGCATTGATTAGGTGTTAGCCTACCTACCAGTAGGTAGGCTGGTCAAGAGCGAAGTTGTAATTAGAAGTAACAGCAGATATAAAGCAACAAACCATGGGTTTATTGTCACACATAGTATTTATTAAACTGTGAAGCGGTGCTAATAGAAATAAACAACTCAGACAAAATCAGCGTATTATTACAATTTTTTAATGATACATGCCGTGATGATGCGCCCGAGCTGTCAATAATATGTGGATATAAATGTACAATAATCGAGATATCATAGTGCGATTGCGCGAGCAAATTCCGGCGTTTGAATGTGTGAAGGGCTGTCACGATTGCTGTGGTCCGGTGACAACGTCTTCAGAAGAAATGTCACGCTTACCGGTTAAGTCGGATGCCGAACATGATGCGGCCTTGAATGATCTTAGCTGCGTACACCTAGGGCCTGATGGCTGCACTGTGTATGAAGATCGTCCTCTCATTTGCCGTTTGTTTGGAACAACACCGCGTATGGCCTGTCCCAATGATCGTCGCCCAGAAGACATGGTTGACGAAGATGTCGAACGTGATGTTCATCACTTTATTGCGAATACTCGACAAGTATTGGTGTAGTTTCATCGCTT
>JBLIME010000136.1:0-7379 GCA_047638515.1 Pseudohongiellaceae bacterium | reverse complement strand
ACGCGGTCAATGTCATTAAAGATGCCTTGGATGGAGCTAAATATATCTTAATGGAACGCTTTAGCGAAGACGCCCAGCTGTTGGGTAGACTTAGGCAATTTATTAATGAGCACGGCACTGTGTCGTCGCGTGTGGTTGCTGGCAAAGAAGTTGAAGGGCAAAAGTTCAAAGATTATTTTGACTTTGATGAGGCCCTAAAAAAAATTCCATCACACCGTACACTAGCCTTATTTCGAGGCCGCAACGAAGGCTTCTTAGCGCTTTCAACGGGCCTAATTGACGATACTGATAAAACACCAGAACAAAAAAAAATCACCCTACCCCACCCTTGTGAAGGTATGGTCGCCTCGCATTGGCATATAGAACATCTGGGACGTAATGCTGATAATTGGCTTGCTGAAGTGGTTCGCTGGACATGGCGGATCAAACTACTGTCACATATTGAGACTGATCTATTTGGTCAGATTAGAGACGCTGCAGAAACCGATGCGATTCAAGTGTTTGCTAATAATCTCAAAGATTTGTTGTTAGCCGCACCTGCTGGTCAAAAAACCACGATTGGTCTAGATCCTGGGCTTCGCACCGGCGTCAAGCTTGCCGTTGTCGATGCAACCGGTAAAGTGCTCGATCACGGGGTGCTGTTCCCCCCGACACTACCCATGGCTAGGTCGGCTCAGAGCCAGGCTGCTGAGCCAACTCTGGTGCATCTCTGCACAAAATATAATGTTGCTTTAATCTCAATTGGCAACGGCACCGGCTCGCGTGAGACCGAGAGCTTCGTGAAAGATGTCCTTAAACGCCATACTGAGCTCGACACTCAGAGTATCATGGTCAACGAAGCTGGCGCCTCTATCTACTCGGCGAGCGAGTTTGCCGCCAAAGAATTTCCCGATCTCGATGTCACCATTCGCGGAGCCATATCGATCGCACGGCGCCTGCAAGATCCACTGGCGGAACTAGTAAAAATAGAGCCTAAATCAATTGGTGTGGGCCAGTATCAGCACGATGTCTCACAAAGCAAGTTAGCGCGTGCACTCGATGCAACCGTCGAAGACTGTGTAAATACCGTTGGGGTCGAGGTAAATACTGCATCTGCACCTCTACTTGCCCGTGTCTCTGGCCTCAATCAAAGTATTGCCAACAATATTGTCAGCTTCAGAGATAGTAATGGCTCTTTTAGTTGCCGCAAACAGCTCAAGAAAGTTCCTCGTCTTGGAGACAAAACCTACGAACAGTCAATCGGTTTTCTACGTATCAGCAACGGCATAAATCCATTAGATGCTTCGGCTGTTCATCCCGAGACCTATTCAATCGCAGAGACCATTAGCCAGCGCACTGGCGAGGCAATCTCGGCATTACTCAGTAATGCGTCTCTGTTGCGGGATTTAAAACCGGAGGATTTTATTACCGAAAAATTTGGATTGCCGACCATTAAGGATATTCTCAGTGAGCTGGAAAGACCTGGTCGCGACCCAAGACCTGAGTTCAAAGCGGCGACCTTTAAAGAAGGCGTCGAGACATTAAAAGACTTAACTGAGGGCATGGTTCTAGAGGGCGTTGTCACTAACGTGGCAAATTTTGGCGCATTTATCGACATAGGCGTGCATCAAGACGGCCTGGTACATATATCTGCGCTGGCGAATACCTTTGTAAAAGATCCTCGCACTATCGTGAAAGCGGGCGATATCGTCAAGGTAAAGGTCATCGAGATCGATATTAATCGCAAACGCATCGCCCTAAGCATGCGCTTAGATGACGAGACTGGTGCTGCAAAAAAGGCAGAGGGCTCCGCTCACCCAGCTAAGCGCTCCGCAGAAAAATACAATAACCGTAGTAAGCCCAAAGCCGAGGCTATAGCAACAGGCACGATGGCAAGTTTGATGAAAGCCGCAATGGAAAAAAATAAATAATCTACGGAACTTAACTTTGCCGTTAAAAGAACGAGCCGCTAATAATCCGGGCTTTGACCGATGAAGCCCTTGACGTTAGCAAATTTTATGCACGCCTTTGTAATATTAGTGCGCACCTTATTAATTATCGGCAAAAACTTATTCATTCTACTAACATTAGGGTTAACTATTCATCTATTAGATCAACAGGCGGTCGACTTCACGACATGACGCAAACCACTTCACTCAGCGAAAATCAACGTGATTGTTTGCAAGAGATCAGTAACATCGCTATGGGACAAGCAAGCGACTACCTTGCTCGCCTATTGAATTCGTTTGTTGTTTTATCCGTACCTCACGTCGCCATCTTAACTCCGGCCGAAATCGCAATGGCGGTTCAAACAATTGGTGACGATAGTGTTTCTGGCATTTGCCAAGGCTTTATTGGTGGGGGTATTGCCGGTGAAGCTATGCTGTTATTTAACGATACCAGCTTTATAGATTTAGCCCTGCTAATGAAGTTCGAAGGAGATCTCAACACGCTGACCGAGCGCGAACTACTCATCGACTCGACAAATGTTTTAGTCGGTGCGCTATTGCGCGGCATAGCCGAACAACTCGATATAGAGTTCAGCTTCGGGCCGCCCGCCATCATGGGGCAGCATCAACGGTTGGATAAGCTCTTAGTGTCTGAAAATGCACGTTGGGACCGCACCCTAGTCATCAAAGTAAATTATAGAACTGAAGGCAAACATATACAGTGCGATTTACTATTGGTCATTACAGAAAGTTCATTACCTAGGTTCCTTGATAAAATTGCTTGTCTGTTAGATTGAGTAATTATTGGATTAAATCATGAGTAGACTATCAGATGAAATACAAATAGAAAACGATCTCCGCTGGACAATGGCTATCGTTCAAAATTTGGATGTGGGTCTCGTGTTGCTCGATAAAAATTATGACATTCAATTGTGGAACAGCTTTATGCAAAATCACAGCTCTTTGTATGCCGAAGATGTTATTGGTCAAAATCTTTTTAAGTGCTTCCCTGAAATCGACGAAAAATGGTTTAATCGCAAGGTTGAACCCATTTATTTACTGAAAAACTCTGCTTTCACCACTTGGGAGCAGAGACCTTATTTGTTCCGTTTTAATAATTATCGACCGATTACTGGTAGAACAGAATTTATGTACCAAAACAGTACATTTATTCCACTTCAGGATTTAAAGGGTAATATCACTAGCATTTGTTTAATTGTCTATGATGTCACAGAACAAGCTGTCAACAATCTTGAACTTGCAGCCGCTAAGGACAAACTAGAGCGCATCAGCAAGACCGACGGCTTGACTGGATTACTTAATCGTAAGGCCTGGGAAGATCAATTAATCGACGAGTTTGATCGGCTGCAACGCTATAAGGGAGAGTGTTCTTTAATTATTTTTGATATTGATCACTTTAAAAGAGTGAATGATTGCTACGGCCATACTGCCGGTGACGCGGTCATCAAATGTGTTGCCGAAATCACTCGTCAATGTATCCGCAAAGCAGATTTTGCCGGGCGATATGGCGGTGAAGAATATATTATTTTGCTGCCTCATACATCTGTCGGTGACGCCGAGGTATTGGCCGAACGTATTCGCAAAAAAATCGAGCGCCAAGTGGTTAGCTATGAGAGTGTATCTATAAAAATAACAGCTAGCTTTGGCTTATCGCAATACAATAATTCATTGAAGTCGGTAACAGATTGGATAGATAGCGCTGACAAAGCACTTTATGTATCGAAAAATAATGGTCGAAATCAAGTCCGTCTGTCTGCGCAGACTCCAGCCGAAAATAGATAACTAAGGTTACCTCGCGCAGACACTGTTAATGACTTATTTTTGAGTTTTAGAATTAATGGCAAGCTGTTGGTAAAATCGTGAAGAGTCTTTATCACAAACTCGAAATTATTTTATAACATTCGGTACTGGATTATTATAGATGGCGACAGATACCAGTCGTGCCTTACTAAGTGGCTTGGTGAACCAGTGGTAACACCAATGCTTACTACTTCCTTTTTTTATTTTTATATCCGCTTGATCGCATCTCATCAACTCAAAAATTATTTGCTTTTACTGTCGCTTAACCTTGTCTGATAACGAACTTTTGGAGAACTTGTCGAGTTTATTTTTCGTGTTAGCGACCAGGCTAATGAAATCTGTACGAATGGATAAGCGGGTTTTATAGTGTCACAACAGCTCGTTGCGCTGAGTTTTTTGCAACTAAAGAAAGGTGCCCTGCTCATCGACAAGGGTTGCAAAAGCTTCGTTGAAACCGATATTGTTTTTAATATAAGTCTATCGGGGTGAAAGTTCGTGAAACATTAACTCGCATCATCGCAGACGTTAGCGAGTCGGCAAAGAGCACCTAGCGTAGAATACGCACTCACACTAGCACCGACCACCACAACATCAGAGCTGTTAGCCTTTAATTTTTTTGGATAGTGATCGGCGGTTGGCTTCCTATAATAGTCACGATAACTTGCACAGCCAATCACCAGATAATCCCGCTACCTAGCCATTAGTTAGAGTTCTTTGGCTGCACTCACGTTCCAGAGGGACGCTGAACTTTTTAACTCGACGTAACTTGTATAAATCTTATTATCGGGCAGACTTAATTCATTGACAGAAAGATTTCTTATTTCTTTTGCCATGATTAATTTTTCATGAGGCGGTTGTCAGCCGTTTTAAGCGCTTCTTTAATGGACTACCGAGCGCTCACTGGCGACGCATAACCGACAACCGTTTGTGTATAAAAGCCTAACAAAGGATGTGCCTGTAAAGCCAGCACAGCGATTAATAAAACATATTTTAGGCAGGTTTCTTATCGACAACACACGCCACAGCGTAGGCAAAAATCGTTGGCTTCACTGTCTCTGGCGGAGCGCCTCAAACAAACAAACACCCGTTGCTACGGACACATTTAAGCTAGAGACACTCCCCACCATCGGAATACGCATAAGACCATCACAGTACTCGCGCGTTAATCGACGTAAGCCCTTACCCTCGGAACCCATCACAATAGCCAGCGGACCCTTGAGATCTGCCTGAAAATGATGCTGTTCAGCCTCGCCGGCTGCGCCGAGAATCCAGACACCCTGTTGCTGTAACCACTGCAATGTGCGCGATAAGTTGGTCACCCGTATCAATGGAATCACTTCAGCCGCGCCACAGGCAACCTTTGAGACAACCGCATTCAGTGGTGCTGAATTATCTTTGGGAACAACTACAAACTGTACACCGGCAGCCTCTGCCGAGCGTAGACAAGCACCGAGATTGTGCGGATCAGTAATACCATCAAGTACTAGAATAAAAGGCTGGATGCCAGCGTCAATGAGCTTAGGCAGATGACTTTTTAGATAGCCTTCATCATAACTTTCTGAAATCGATGCAATCTGTGCAACAACACCTTGATGATTAGCGTCTACCATTGTATCTAATACGTCGCGTGCGACCCACTCGATAGTGATCGCTTGACTCGCCAGTTTTTGCAGTGAATTCAAACGCTTGTCAGTTCTTCCCGACAACAAATAAAGCGTTGTGATGGTGTTTTTAGGATTTTTTAATAGTGCCTCAACGGCATGAAACCCGTAGACAGTTTGTCTGTCTGTTTTTTTTTCGCTTTGAGCCATCGGCGCTGCCATTGATGCTTATGTGTTTACGATTTTATGATTTAAAGAAATTCTTAATATTCTTCTTCATCTTCACAATTTTGTCTTTCATTGTACTTTTTGAGTCTACGGCCACGATTGGCTCGGGCTTAGTAGTGGCTGACTTTCTCCTCCTCGACGGATTTCTCTTTCTCGGCTTTTTATTCTCAAGCTTAACATCGTCGCCAGCAGCAGACTGCTTTGTTTTTAATTTTGGTTTTTTTGAAAACTTATTTTTACTGGTCTTCGAGCCTCGAGAGGTTTTTTCAGCAGGTTTATTGACGCCTGTAGCTTTCTCTGAGTATTTTTTACGGCGAGAGTCATTCGCTTTTTTCTGCGATGGATCCTCAACCAGTTCGAAATCAACTTTGCGCTCATCGAGTTTTACACTAGCGACCTGAACCGTAAGCACATCACCCAGAGAAAACACTCTATTCGTGCGCTCGCCGACTAGGCGATGATGCGCTTCTTCAAATCGATAATAGTCGGAAGGTAATCCAGTAATATGAATTAAGCCTTCGACGTAAACATCCAGTAATTCAACAAATAAACCAAAGTTAGTGACACCCGTAACGACGCCTTGAAAAATATCGCCGACATGGTTTTGCAAGTATTCACACTTTAGCCAGCTAACGACATCGCGTGTGGCCTCATCGGCTCGACGCTCGGCCATCGAGGTGTGTGCTCCAAGCATCACCATGTCTTCAATAGCATAAGGATAAATAGATTTTTTTGAGAGGACAGATGCGCCATCAGCTCGCTTTACATGCGCAGTTTGCTTATTGCTTCTAATAATTGAGCGAATAGCGCGATGCACGAGTAAGTCTGGATACCGACGAATAGGTGAAGTGAAGTGCGCGTAGGCGTCGTATGCCAAGCCAAAGTGGCCTTGATTATCGGGCTGGTACATAGCTTGCGATAAGCTACGCAACATAACTGTTTGGATGATTTTTGAATCGGGCCTGTCGGCTATAGCTTGGAGCAGGCGCTGATAGTCCGAAGGCGTAGGCGCACTACTAGGCAAACTTAAACCAAGGGCACCTAAAAATGTTTTAAGATTTGTCAGCTTCTGTTCTTTAGGACCGTTGTGTACCCGAAACAAGCCGTCGAGTTCGTGCTTTTCGATAAACTTAGCCGCGGATACATTTGCACACAACATACACTCTTCGATGAGTTTATGGGCGTCATTACGCACCACCGGAACAATTTTATCGATTTTGCGGTCGTCATCAAAAAGAATACGCGTCTCTGTCGTTTCAAAATCAATGGCGCCGCGTACTTCACGCGTGGCGCGCAACACTTTATAAAGCGCGTGCAATTCATCAATATCACCAACGACATCTTTATACTCTTCGCGCAGAGCAAGATTGGGTTGTTGGGCATTCAACATCTCGCCAACTTTTGTGTAAGTTAGGCGCGCATGAGAGTAGATCACGCTTTCGTAAAACTGATAGCCACTGACTTTGCCCGAGGCGCTAATGGTCATCTCGCACACCAGTGCAAGACGATCGAGTTTCGGATTCAAAGAACACAAACCGTTAGACAGTGCCTCTGGTAGCATTGGCAATACGAAATCAGGAAAGTACACCGAGGTACTTCGAACTTGCGCCTCATCGTCAAGTGCACTACCAATGGTCACGTAGTGTGAAACATCGGCGATAGCAACATATAACCGCCAGCCGCCCGATTTTTTCGCTTCACAAAACACCGCATCATCAAAGTCACGAGCGTCTTCGCCGTCAATAGTCACAAAATGGTGCTTGCGACAATCAATACGATTTTCTTTATCTCGAGCGGTAAC
>JBLIME010000135.1:0-7577 GCA_047638515.1 Pseudohongiellaceae bacterium | reverse complement strand
CGCAGTAAGCGTCTCGGATAATCGGTCAATGCGGATACACTGCGGCTCATTAATAGAATGACTGTATGGCCAATCGCAAAGCCAAAGACATAATTCAAAAACTCGAAGCTACTCGTCATCAGCACCCAAGCTGTCGCTAGTAGAATATTCCAGAAGAAACCCATCATCGGGCACCTCCAAGCACTGCATCAATGTAGCCCTGAGGGTTTAAAAGTTGACTCGCAGCAACCTCGGCCAATTGGTACAGGGATTCCCCGTAAAGACCAATAGCGACTGTAAGTGCTGCTAACATAACAACCGGAGTCAACATCCATGCGCTGAGCTTAGCCTTTAGATCTACCGGTGGGTTGGTTTCAGGTGCAGGCTTCCAAAATACTTCGGCCCAAATTTTTATCATCGAAAACAACGTCAGTAGACCCACCAATAGACCAAAGCTAACAGCCCACCAAGAGCCGACCTCAACGCCTGCTTGGATGAAAATAAATTTAGCGAAAAATCCCGACAAGGGCGGTAAGCCCGCCAGCGATAATGCCGGAATCAGAAAAGCTAAGGCCAGCCAAGGACGCTGTCGATAAAAGCCTCCCATCGATTTTAACTCGTGCGTACCCGATAATTGATAGGTCAAACCACTGATTAAAAACAAATTTGTTTTTACAATAATGTGATGCACTATATAAAATACGCCACCAATAATAGCGAGTGGTGTAAAGATGGCGAGCGCAACCAGCATGTAGCCAATTTGACTGATAATATGAAACGAAAGTATGCGCCGAAACTCAAATTGAGCGGCGGCGCCAAGCACACCGGTAAGCATTGTTAAAACACCTAACCACAATATTACCGTGTGTGTGTAAGCAATATCTCCGATAAAAACAACCGAAAAAAAACGGTATAGTGCATAAACCCCAACTTTAGTTAGCAGGCTTGCAAAGACTGACGATACCGCAACCAGTGGTGTGTGATAAGACGCTGGCAACCAAAAAAATAATGGAAAAGCGCCGGCTTTGATGCCAAACGACACCATAAACATCAGTGCTAATACGTTGACGAGTCCCTGTTCCTCAACACCCACAAGTTTAGCGGACAGATCTGCCATGTTGAGAGTGCCAGTAGTGCCATAGAGTAGACCTATAGCGGACAAAAATATCGCGGACGAAAATAAATTAATGGTCACATACTTTATTGCGCCCTCCATTTGATTGCGCTCAGCCCCCAGTGTCAGTAAGCCAAAAGAGGCCAGCAGCATCACTTCGAACCAAACAAAAAGATTGAAAACATCCCCTGTTAAAAAGGCACCGCTGACACCGGCCAGTAACAGCTGCAGCAACGAAAAATAGCCAAACCGAATATGTTGGTCGGGGATGCTTGCCATTGAGTAGAGCGCGGCCGAGAAGCCCACGATACCCGTCAGTAAAATCATAGTGGCGCTGAGCACATCGGCCACTAAGGTAATTCCAAAAAGCGCTGCCCAGCTACCCATTTGTAAAACAAGATAGCCCTCTTACCTCACTTCACCCCGTAATAGCATAGCCACTGTGAGATAGGCCGTGGCGGACAATAACGTCACTCGCTTTTGCCAACGAATACTGCGCCAAAATGATAGCGTTGAAACACCGCCTAACAGTGAAATAAAGATGGGTAAAAATAATAGATTGCTCACGTATCGGTGCCGTTCATTTGATTGGTGTCGTCATTGCCAACTTCTTCGTAGGCGCGACGAATAAGCACAACAGAGAAAGCAAGCACACCAAAGGCGATAACAATAGCCGTTAACACTAAGGCCTGAGGCAGTGGGTCGGCGACACCGGTAACAACGGTTTTGCTGACTTCGTCAATCAGTGGCGGTTTACCATGGACGACCCCTGCAGAGGTGAATATTACTAAGTTAGCGGCATTACTCAGCATAATTAAACCCATAACTAGCTTAACACTCGAGCGACGCAGCATCATAAAAGTAGCCGAGGCAAACAAAATGCCGACACAGCAAGCTAGTACTATTTCCATGGTTAGGTCCTATAAACTCGGGGGTTAGCGATAGCAGTGAACATCGTCATTAGGGTACCAATTACTGTTAAGTAGACACCGATATCAAAAATCAGCACGGTAGACAACTTAACTAAGGTACCCACAAAATAAAACTCAAACCAGAGTGCGGTAAAGAATGCTTGTCCCGTTAATAGTGATGGCACCGTGGCAACTAGTCCCAACAACAAACCAGCGGACAGAATGTCTTTGGGCGAGACCCAAAATAGTCGATTTAAAGCTCTGATGCCAACAGTAAACAAGTACAGTGAGAAGGCGCCAGAAGCCACTAAACCACCAATAAAGCCGCCGCCTGGTTCATCGTGTCCGCGCAGTAGTAAAAATAATGAAAAGACTAATTGTAGCGGTAAGATAATTATTGCGGCGGTGCGTAATATCAAGCTGTCATCGTGTCGATGCACCATTGATGAGTTACGTGCGGCTAAAATGTTTTTATGATTTTTCATGGGGTGCCCTTACCTTTGTGTAACAGCACCATAGAGTAGACGCCCCAAGCCGCGATCGCTAATACGAAGATTTCACCTAGGGTATCTAGCGTCCGAAAATCCACCAATATTACATTCACGATATTGCGGCCCTTTCCCCGCTCGTAACTATTTTCAATAAAATATGTAGAAATCGAAGGCGCCCATTGAACATTGAGTGCGGCCAATACCAAGAGGGTCATCAGTACCCCTAACAAAATAGCCACGATTGCATCGCGAATAGTTTCGCCGCGGCTTGCGTAGTTGGAGAAGCCAGGTGCTTTAACGAGGACTAATACCAGTAATAATACCGTTAACGTCTCGACAAAAACTTGAGTTATACCTAAGTCTGGTGCGCTAAAATGCACGAAGATTAATGCCACCGCATAGCCCATGGCGCCTAGGCTAGTAATGGATGCAAAGCGTGCCTGAGTAATAACAGCATAGAGTGTCGATAGTGCGAGAAGTCCCACCATCATAATTTCATAGATATTGGTAAGAGAAACCGGCGGTAAATTAGGCCAGCCATATTGGCTCAATAGAGTGTAACCAACCGGGATTACAACCGCGAGTATGATCACCGTCATATAATTACTGAGGCTGCCATTTTGGATAACACGAGTTTGCTTTGTAGCTAGCCATACAATGCCATCCATCAGCTTAAAATAAGCTGCCTCGGGGCCGATAATATCAGAGAGTCGGCGGTGTTTTTGAGCAAGCCAGCGACTCGGTTGCCAAGCTTTAGCTAAAACGACACCTAGAACTAGTGCGAGGGCAGACAAACCTAACGCGGTATTAAAACCATGCCAGATCGACAAATAAAAACTTGTTGGATCAGGATTGATCGCCTGCACTGCGGTTTGAATTAAACCGCGGTCAGCTAAGCTTGGCCAAAGGCCAAATATTAGCGAGATAAAAAGAAGTACGGCGGGACCTGTTAGCATCGGTAGCGATGCTTCATGGGGCTTTTTTGGCAGCGATGTGGCTCCGACTACAAGACTCAGGCTAGAGCCTCAAATACGACTTTAACCTTCGACTTTGAAGCTCGACTCTAAAACTCGGCCTTTAAGTTCGTCTTTGAAGTCGGACTCTGACGCTCGGCCCTTAAGTTCAGCCCTTAAGTTCAGTACAGAGACTACCTAGGTACACCCGCAGTTCCTGCAAACTTATCGATACTTTAGGCAAGCCATTCGAAGTTAAGCTTCTTCTTGTCCATATCAATAGCTGTTAAGGTTACTTTTACCTCTTGATCTAAGTTTAGGTGGCGTTCGTTCCAAGTAAGTTCCATGCGCTGGTTATTGAACGAAAGTTTGTCGAAAGCGGCTTCTGGCTTTTCTTTATCTTCTTTTCTGGCAACAATAAAGCCCTCGATACCCGTATGGTGAAGGCGTATGCCAACCCCTTGGTTGGTCAACAAGCCTATGTAGCCCGTAAAAGCTTGCCCAATCTTGTCCTGCATATAATCGGCAATCAACCACTGTTCAACAACGCGAGAAGCGCTGCGACTTAGAGCAATCGATTCTTTTAAGTGGTCGAGCTGTTTAGTTCGCAATGCCACTGGTTTTTTGTTCGCCAATAGCTGATGAATGATGCGTTGGTTATAGAGATCTTGATAACGTCTAATCGGCGAGGTGATGGTGGCATAGTGTTGAGTGCCAAGATTAAAGTGTGGCGAAGCTTTCAACGATAGCTCGCTGGCCTGCTGAAAGCGCTGTTGTTTGGCCAACAAGATACTCTGATGCTGATCTTTTTGAAGCTGTTTTATGAGTGCGATATAGTCCTTAAGAGTGCTGATGTCGCCAACAGCGTCAGCACCAAAAGCCTCAATTAAGAGTTTATTGATATCGTCACGGCGCTCAGCTTTGAAACCATTTTGAGTGATAAATAAACCTGCGTTATGTTTAGCCAGAAACTTACCAGCACACTGGTTGGTAATAATCATCGACTCCTCAACTATTCGATGCGCCGGGGTTCGTTCGATTTTTTCAATGGACTCTAACTTGCCCGAGTTATTGAGGTGTAAGGCAAAATCGTCGCGATTAGTGCTCATCAACTGGCTTTCTTGACGGTGCTCGAAGAGGGCGTTTGTACAAGCTTGTAGCTGTAGCAACTGGTCTTTAAAAGGTACAATATTTGTCAGGTGAGGCTGTGCATTAAACGTTTGATCGTTAAGTAGTGCGCTAACTTGCTGATAACTAAGTTTTGCCTTCGAGCGCACAATCGCCGATTTAAATTCGGCCGCTACAACCTTGCCATGCTTATCGATGGTTAATTGACTGACAAGAGCTAACCTATCTTGTCCGGCAATCAATGAATAGCGCTCAGTTGATAAGCCTTCGGGTAACATAGGCACTGGCTTGCCGGGTAAATAGAGGGTTTGCGCACGTCTAAAAGCAATGTTGTCAAGTGCACTGTTAGTTTTTATTTCACTGCCGGGATTAGCAATCGCTATTAATAGTGTCCAGCCCTCATCAGTCTGCTTAATGGCTAGGGCATCGTCCATGTCACGTGTGCTGGCGGAATCGATCGTCACGAAATCGACATCGGTGAGATCAACTCTCTGAGAATCAGATTTAGCTTGAAGATCGACGGTGACTGGAGAGGCTTGTAAGGCTTGCGTTTCCTCTACAACGTCTTTAGGAAAGCTTTCAAATTGTTGATGTAGAGCAAGAGAAAATTTTCGTGCATTATCAACATTGATCTCAGTGCCAATATCACTGGTAATTCGCGCTTGTGATTTACCGGTTTCAAAGGGGTGTTGGGTGACTTTGGCTGTTACATAAGATCCATCTTTGGCGTTAGCGCGAGCTTTTGGGGGTACGAATACCCAGCAAGTATGTTGTTGTTGCTCAACGATGACGAAGTGTCCCTTGCCGCGTATGCAGTAGCGACCGGCTAGTTGTTTAAGTGGCGAGTGAATGAGTTTTTCTAACTTGCCCTCATACTGCTCTTTAGTGTCGGTTTTTTTAGTGGTCACGAGTATCTCTACTCGATCTCCATGAAACACGCGGTCCATCACATCTGGTTTCAAAAATACGTCTCTGCCGTCGTCGAGCACGACAAAGCCATAGCGCCCACTGGTGCCGCGAACTGACCCTTGGGCAGTGTCTCTGCTGTCTTTAATTTCTTTTTTGAGGGAGCTAAGTTGAGAGAGTACATCGCCAGAGAGCATATTAATATAAAGCCATTTGAAGGTTAAAAGTAGAGGCAGATACAAGATTTATCGATAAAATCTTAACCAGTCAATGTTGTAGTTGCCTATTGCAATGCGAACAAAGTTTCATCCGCTGCGCCTGTAAAACTGGCGAATAATAGCAGAGATCAGCTTATCTCAGTAATAAAAAACACATGAATCGTCCTAATAGGGCTCAAAGCATGAATTATTTAACGTCTGTTCTGATGTTTGTTGCAGTAGCTGATCAAAAATTCAAGTTTTCGAAAAAACTTGGGACCACTTGAGTCGCCAAGCCATAGTGCTGTTCAGCGAATTTTGAGCCAACGTTTGATGGCTGTAAGTTTAACTCTACTGTGTGTGCGCCCAACTCTTTAGCCATTTCAACGAAACCTGCAGCAGGATAGACGCTACCCGAGGTACCAATAGCGACAAATAAATCACATTGATTTAGAGCCTGCTCTATTTCATTCATATAAAGCGGCATCTCACCAAACCAGACGATATGTGGGCGTAGGTTACCCGCTTGCTTACAACAGGGACACAGATCGTCGATTGACGTATCTGTTGTGCATTGAAATACCTTCCCTGTCTGTTGACAACGAATTCTTAACAGCTCTCCATGCATAGGCAGGATATCGCCTTGGCTAGGTGTGCGTTGATGCAGATCGTCAATATTTTGGGTGATTAGATTTAGCTTAGCTTTTTGACTCGCCGCTAATTGAAGGCTTAATTGCCCGAGACTCCAGTGTGCTTTATTTGGTTCCACGCCATTTAAAAGGTGTTGCCGACGTTCATTATAAAAACGATGCACTAGCACTGGGTCTCGCTTAAATGCCTCGGGTGTGGCGACATCCTCAACCTTATGATCCTCCCACAAACCATCGGCTGCACGAAATGTTTGAATGCCCGACTCAGCAGAGATGCCAGCACCGGTGAGTACAACAATATTGCGATAAGTCCTTGCAAGCTTCATGATGTGTGCGGCATACGTAGAGGCATAAAATAGTTAATCAGCAGTGAGTTAATGTGGCTTGCGTTAAAAACAAAAGCGAATGTCTTTAGCACCTTGCCACAGTGTAGAAACACCAATTTCTCTGAGTTTCGACAGATCCGAGGTGATTGTTGCAAAGTGATTGCCAGCGAGAGTACCAGCCTTAGAGGCAAAAGCTACCGCTCCATATGCAATTAAGATCTCTGTTTCACTTTTGCCCTTGGGATATAATAAAATTTGTCCCGGCGTTGGTTGGGACGTCGCGTCCTCATAACCAACTTCAAAGTTGGTATCTCCAAGCGGGATCCACATCCCCTCGCCACTCCAACGCACATGAACTACACGACTGACAAAGGGCAGAGTTTTTTCAAACAACTCGCAGCTTTTTGGTGACTTAGCAGTTTCTAACACCGCCGAAAAGTGAGTGCCGTCGATCTCTATATTCATAATTCTCCGCAAATATCTTAATGATGAGGCCACCGTGCAATTAGACAAGACCCGGTGTTAAGTAAGGTCCACTATTCAGAACAAGGTCTAAACTATGCGAACCGGCAGCCGGGAGTAAGTAGACACCTTAAGTGCAACAAGTGTGCGGAAGTTTAGGCGTCTGGGGTTTTAGCTGGTTTCTCCAAGCTATACCTGAGGCAAAGGTAACCCAAAATTCCCGAAGCTAGAGAGCCAATAATAATACCTAGGCGTTCATCAAAGAGCAGTGCACCACTATTGTCGAAAGCTAGTGAGCCAATAAATAAGCTCATGGTAAAACCTATACCGCAAAGTACAGAGGTCCCATATAAACTAGCGGTATTCATACCTTTTGGGAGGCTTACTAGTTTAAATTTTAAAAATAGCCAACAAACACCAAAAATACCCAGCTGCTTACCCAAAAACAAACCTAGTGAGA
>JBLIME010000134.1:0-7579 GCA_047638515.1 Pseudohongiellaceae bacterium | reverse complement strand
TATGGATGAGTTTGCCATGGGCTCGTCAAATGAAAATAGCTTTTATGGATCGACGATAAATCCGTGGGGCGTTAACTGTGTCCCAGGCGGCTCATCTGGCGGCTCAGCAGCAGCAGTTGCCGCACAGCTAGCCGTGTGCACCACGGCAAGTGATACCGGCGGCTCTATCCGACAACCGGCAAGCTTTTGTGGTGTGACTGGCTTAAAACCAACCTATGGCCGCGTTTCTCGCTGGGGCATGGTCGCCTATGCATCAAGCCTTGATCAAGCCGGGCCTATTACTAAAACCGCGGAAGATGCAGCCATCATGCTGAATGTATTGGCAGGCTTTGACGATAAAGATTCGACCAGCATTAATGAGACCAAGCCCGACTATACCGCCACACTCAATGAGCCTCTCAAAGGTCTGCGTATCGGCATTCCCAAAGAATATTTTAGTGAAAATTTAGATCCAGAAGTCGCCGCATTGACCCAACAGGCGATTAAAACCTATGAGATGCTAGGGGCTATTATTAGCGATGTGTCACTACCTCATACAAAATTTGCAGTGCCTGCTTACTATGTCATTGCCCCAGCTGAATGCTCGGCAAACCTATCGCGTTTCGACGGTGTTCGCTATGGCTATCGCTGTAAGAATCCAAAAGATCTTGAAGATCTCTACAAACGTTCGCGAGCGGAAGGTTTTGGCGAAGAGGTAAAGCGTCGAATCTTGGTGGGGGCTTATGCCTTATCAGCGGGTTATTACGATGCTTATTATCGCAAAGCTCAGCAAGTACGTCGCCTGATCAAGCAAGACTTCGATGACGTATTTAAGGGTGTTGATATTATTGCCTGCCCAACAGCCCCATCACCTGCTTTTGAGCTGGGCGCCAAGACAAAAGATCCTATTTCGATGTATTTAGAAGATATCTACACGCTACCCACCAATTTGGCAGGCCTACCTGCTATTTCGATTCCGTGTGGACAAACACTGCAAAATAAGCCTGTGGGTCTTCAGCTTATTGGTAACTATTTTGCAGAGGCGCAACTACTTAATAGTGCTCATCAATTTCAACAAGCTACCGAATTTCATCTAAAAACACCGCCCGCTATCGACTAAAAACCCGTGCGTTAAACCGTGATGACAATGACTAAAGAGATAACAAATATGGAATGGGAAACAGTTATTGGCCTTGAAGTCCATGTGCAACTGGCCACAAACAGTAAGATATTTTCAGGCGCGAGCACAGCCTTTGGTGCGCAACCTAACACGCAGGCCTGCGCAATTGATCTCGCAATGCCCGGCACACTTCCGGTTGTTAACGAACAAGCCTTTCGCTACGCGGTAATGTTTGGCCTGGCAATTGATGCACAGATAAGTAAGCGCTCGCACTTCGAGCGTAAAAATTATTTTTATCCCGACCTGCCCAAGGGCTATCAAACCACGCAACTCGATCAGCCCATCGTGGGCGCCGGTCACATTGATATCGAACTAGACGATGGCACCACTAAACGCATCCGTATTCATCACGCTCACCTCGAAGAAGATGCGGGAAAATCTCTGCACGAAGGAGATTTTGGCGAAATGGGCCAAGGTGTAACTGGCATCGATCTTAATCGTGCAGGCACACCCTTAATTGAGATAGTTTCAGAGCCAGACATGTCAACATCGAGTGAAGCCGTAGCTTTTGCTAAAAAGTTACATTCTATTGTGACTAGTCTGGGCATTTGTGACGGAGAAATGTCCCAGGGCTCGATGCGCTTTGATGTCAACATATCTGTACGACCTAAAGGCCAACAAGAACTCGGCACGCGCACCGAGACCAAAAATTTAAACTCTTACAAGTTTATGGAAGAGGCGATTGCTTTGGAAGTCGAACGTCAGATAGACACAATAGAGGACGGTGGTAAAATTCTTCAGCAAACACGACTTTATAATGCGGATACAAAAACGGCTCGCTCGATGCGCTCTAAAGAGGATGCTAATGACTACCGCTATTTCCCCTGCCCCGACTTATTGCCCATTGTCTTGGATGACGAGTTCATCGCACAAATTCGCCGCAGTTTGCCAGAGCTTCCAGAGGCGAGAAAAGCACGCTTTAAAGAAACCTATGGCCTCTCAAATTACGACGCTAAACAATTAGGTGAGAACACGGGTATCGCCAATTTTTTTGAAGACTGCACCCGACTCTGCGATGATGCCAAGTTAGCGACTAATTGGATAATGGGCGAAGTCGCTGCCAATCTAAATACAGATGAAATAACCATTATTAACAGCCCTGTCAGTGCACAACAATTGGCCGGTCTTATTGATCGTATCAAAGATGGCTCCATTTCAAATAAAATTGCCAAGCAAGTGTTTGACGCTCTGTGGGACCAAGAAGGTAGTGATGCGGATAGCATTATCGATAGCAAAGGTCTAAAGCAAGTCTCAGATACCGCCGCACTAGGCCAAATGATCAGTGAGGTCATTGCCAATAATCAAAAACAGGTAGAGAACTACCAGAAAGCTGACGCCGACAAGCGACCAAAAATGCTCGGCTTTTTTGTCGGTCAGATCATGAAGCTATCTAAAGGGCAAGCAAATCCAAAATTGGTTAACCAGTTGCTCAATGAAAAATTAAATACTTGAGTGCACAACACCAATAAGTTGAACCATACTAATGCTAGAACGTTAGAGAAGAACCACTAAAACGATTGAGAATCTGAAAATGGCCGTTAAAAAAGACAAAGAGAAAGTATTAGGTGAAGTTTTTGATGATGAACGCATCAAAACGTTTTTTGAGTATGCCGCTTACGGCAACAATAACCCCGACCATCATCTGTTAGAGAAAGCATATAGAGGTATGAAGGCGGATAACTTCTCAACATTTTTAACTTTTTTTGTCGAACGCAGCCACGACATCAATGCAGTCGACATCAGTGGCCAAACGTTCTTAAAAAATATTGAATCTCACACTCAAGCTAGTGCATATATTATCGCACTCAAACAACATGGCGCTTGGGCTTAAAGCTCGGCACACTCAAACACGAGGTATCTGTGAACACCCCTCCAATACTAACTTTTTTCAAAACTATTAACACGATGACCAACGGCTTTAACTATATGGTACGGGGCGCGAAGATTATTGCGAGCCCCGGCATGAAGCGTTTTGTGTTAATACCATTAGTCGCAAACGTTATTATCTTCCTGTTTTTGACGTCGCTATTAATTCAATACTTTAGCGCTGTTACACGTTATTTTTCTGACGTCCTCTCCGGTTGGGCTTGGATGGCTTATTTTGCAGCTATCATTGCGACTGTCTTATCGGGACTTGCCGCTTTTATTATTTTATTAATTTATGGTTACAGCTTTAATTTAATCACTAATGTTATCGCCGCACCTTTTTATGGGATGCTCGCTGAAAAAATAGAGCACAAATTGACGGGCAACGTAAGCCCAGAGGAGTCAATATCAAGCTTGACTGTGCGAACATTACAGCGAGAGCTGGTAAAGCTTTGGTATTTCATCTCCAGAAGTTTATTAGTTTTTTTTAGTTTGTTTGTACTGGCATTTATTCCTATTCTAAATTTTTTAGTGCCATTTCTTGCCGTTTCTTGGGGTGCTTGGGTAATGACACTGCAGTATGTTGATTATCCCGCAGACAATAACCATATTTCGTTTAACGAGCTACGCCGGCAAATAAAAAATAAACGTTACTCTACATTAGGCTTTGGCGGAGTAATCTTAATTGGCAGTATGGTGCCAATTATCAATATTTTTATTATGCCCATTGCTGTCGCTGGCGGCACGCTATTTTGGGTTAATGAGCTAAGCGACCAATCAAAGTAATGCTGATGAGAGATCCCCACTACAACTTTAATCAAGGTCTACGCGCATAATAAAAGCAGAGAGAACGGTGACAAATATGCACATCTTAGGCCTAACTGACTTCTTTAGTGTCCATATAAAGCGCTAGCTACGACTCACGCCTCAAACTGAGTATTACACTTATTTTAGCACCCTCTAACACTGGGAATCTGATAGCAAAGAAGGAACACACAAGCTAGGCGCTTAAGCGCTCTTGTGAGTCAAAAACTGCTACACTTTATTTAGAGGAGGTGTAAATCTGCGGCTATACACTTGGCCTCAGGGATTTATTAACCAGAAATCCGTGGCCCACTAGCCTACTCCCACTCGATGGTAGCTGGTGGTTTACTCGACACATCATAGGCAACACGGGAAATACCTGATATTTCATTAATAATACGATTTGACACTTTTTCTAAGAGCTCGTAGGGAAGGTGTGCCCAGCGCGCAGTCATAAAATCGATGGTCTCGACGGCACGCAGGCTTACCACCCATTCGTAGCGACGAGCATCACCCACAACGCCCACAGATTTAACCGGCAAAAATACCACGAAGGCTTGGCTAGTTTTTTGATACCAACCAGCATTGTGAAGCTCTTCAATAAAAATAGCATCGGCCTCGCGAAGCAGATCTGCATATTCTTTTTTAACCTCACCCAATATCCGCACCCCCAAACCAGGGCCTGGAAATGGATGACGATAAACCATATCGTAGGCAAGACCTAACTCTAACCCAATCTTTCGAACCTCGTCTTTAAATAGTTCACGCAAGGGTTCTACTAGCTGCATTTTCATATTGTCGGGTAGTCCACCGACATTATGATGAGATTTTATGACGTGAGCTTTACCTGTTTTAGAGGCGGCAGATTCGATGACGTCGGGATAAATAGTGCCCTGAGCAAGCCAATTCACATCTTGAATCTTGTGGGCTTCTTTATCGAATATATCAATGAAAGTATTACCAATCACTTTGCGCTTGGCCTCCGGATCAGCAACACCTTTGAGGTTATTCAGAAAGAGCTCTTCGGCATCGGCACGAATGACCTTGATGCCCATATTCTCAGCGAACATACTCATCACTTGATCGCCTTCGTTTTTACGCAGCAAACCATTATCGACAAACACACAGGTCAGCTGATCACCGATGGCTCGGTGCAACAAAGCCGCCACTACCGAGGAGTCGACGCCACCGGACAGCCCTAACAATACTTTATCACTACCGACTTTTTCGCGAACGCGAGTGATCATGTCTTCGATGATATTTGCGGGTGTCCAGAGTGCGTCGCAGCCACAGATCTTGTGCACAAAATTTTCGTATAAGGCCTTGCCTTGCAAGGTATGGGTGACTTCCGGGTGAAATTGTATACCGTAAAAATGTTTTTCCTCAAGAGCGATGCCAGCAATTGGGCAGGAGTCTGTCGAGGCAATCAAACTAAAGCCGTCGGGAATTGTTACAACTTTGTCGCCATGGCTCATCCATACATCTAAGTATGAAGTCGCTTGCGTTTGCCGATCGCTAAGTCCAGCTAATAAAGAATTCTGCGCCTCGAGCTTTATCTCGGCATAACCGAACTCATGCACATTAGAGGCGGCAACTTTTCCACCTAACTGCTCGGCCATTGCTTGCATACCGTAGCAAATCCCTAACACTGGAATACCTAACTCAAACACACCTTCGGGAATTCTTGGCGCTGTCTCACCGGTGACCGACTCAGGGCCACCTGATAAGATAATACCTCTAGGGTTAAACTCTTTAACATCTTCTATACTGATATCAAACGAACGTATCTCAGAGAAAACTCCGATCTCGCGCACGCGACGAGCGATCAATTGAGTATATTGAGAACCGAAATCTAGAATTAAAATACGTTCTGAATGGATGTCTTGCGTCATGGGTTAATGCTCTTGGATCTATGGCCGCAAAAAGCGATGCCGTAAAATGAAATAGAGCCTTAAATCATTAAGGCTCTATTAAAACGATACATATCAAATAAGACGTTAGCGCGACGCTCGAGGGTAGCGATCCATGATCTAGGCAACACAACTAATATTCATAGCTGTATATTTTCAAGTCATTGGCTACGACGTCTTGGCAATAGGACTAACGAGGTTATCGTATAGGGTAGTTGGGTGCTTCTTTGGTAATTTGCACGTCGTGTACATGGCTCTCGCCAACACCCGCGGATGTAATGCGCACAAACTCTGGCACCGTTCGCATAACTTCAATTGAACGCGATCCGGTGTAGCCCATTGCCGAACGCAGGCCACCCATTAATTGATGAACAATCACAGAAATGGGTCCCTTGTAAGGCACGCGTCCCTCGATGCCCTCAGGCACGAGCTTCTCGACGGCACTTGCCTCTTGAAAATAGCGATCTGATGAGCCCTGTGTTTTAGCCATAGCGCCTAGCGACCCCATACCGCGATAAGATTTATAAGTGCGTCCTTGATAGAGCTCTACCTCACCCGGGGCTTCCTCAGTACCTGCAAACATGGATCCCATCATAATAGCACTTGCGCCGGCTGCTATTGCTTTGGCAATATCGCCGGAAAATCGGATGCCGCCGTCGGCGATTACTGGAACTCCAGTGCCTTTGAGCGCTGCAGACACATTGGCGACTGCAGAAATTTGTGGCACACCAACACCGCTAACAATACGTGTAGTGCAAATCGAACCGGGGCCAATACCTACTTTAACAGCGTCGGCACCCGCCTCTACTAAAGCTCTAGCCGCTGCCGCAGTGGCAACATTACCTCCGATCACCTGTATCTCAGGATAAGCTTGTTTAATTTTTCTAACGCGCTCAATGACGTTGCGAGAGTGGCCGTGAGCGGTATCAACGACCAGTACATCGACACCGGCAGCAACCAAGGCAGCCACTCGGGCATCGGTATCGGGGCTCGTACCCACTGAGGCACCAACGCGGAGTCTACCCTCTGGGTCTTTACAGGCATTAGGGTAGCGCTCAGCCTTGTTAATATCTTTAACGGTCATTAAGCCACAGAGGTCAAAATTTTCATTAACGACTAATATTTTTTCGATCCGATATCGGTGCAAAAGTTCGCGTACAACGGCGGCGTCAGCGCCCTCTTTGACCGTCACCAACTTTTCTTTGCGCGTCATAATACTATCGACGCTCGCCTCTAAATTGGTCTCAAAACGAACGTCGCGACCGGTAACAATACCGACTAGGTCACCATTATCGAGCACAGGGACACCCGAGATATTTTTTAATTTGGTTAGGGCGATCAATTCACTAATGGTCGCTTTAGATTCGATGGTGATAGGGTCTTTGACAACACCGGCCTCAAACTTTTTAACAGCGCGCACTTGGTTGGCTTGAGCTTCGATCGTCATACTTTTATGGATGACCCCGAGTCCACCTTCTTGAGCTAGAGAAATAGCCAGCGCCGATTCAGTAACGGTATCCATTGCAGCGGATACCAGCGGGATATTGAGTTCAATATTACGTGTTAGCTGAGTACGTAAAGATACGTCTTTGGCAGTTATTTCCGAATAACCAGGTACTAATAATACATCGTCAAAGGTCAATGCTTCTTCAATAATTCGTAACATATATTGCTTAATCCAAAAAATTAGGCCGTCGTGGCCTTCATAAAGTAACAAATAATTATAAACTGTTAAGAGATGCGGGTAAATGCAAGTCTTTAACAAGTTATTTTAACTCGAGAAATTTGCAACCTCCGACCAGAAACTAACTTGAGCGCTTATTCGCTGGTCGTCGACACT
>JBLIME010000133.1:0-7730 GCA_047638515.1 Pseudohongiellaceae bacterium | reverse complement strand
TTTTTGGGAAGTATTATTTGCCATCAAGCGTGGGCACGAGGTCAATGAAGGCTTTTTTGTGACCTCTGTTTTGTTTGCGTTAATCTGTCCACCAGATCTCCCCCTATGGCAAGCTGCGCTTGGCATTAGCTTTGGTGTCGTAGTTGGCAAAGAAGTGTTTGGCGGCACCGGTAAGAATTTTTTAAACCCAGCTTTGACTGGACGTGCGTTTCTTTATTTTGCCTATCCCGCTTATATGTCAGGTGATTCGGTTTGGACTGCCGTTGACGGCTACACCGGCGCTACTAATCTGTCGATAGCGTCAACTAGTGGTATTGAGGCTTTGGGTGGCACTAGCGGTTGGATGAACGCCTTTATAGGTAACGTGCACGGCTCGATTGGCGAGGTGTCGACGTTGATGATCTTCGCTGGCGGAGCAGTATTGCTCTTCACCAGAATCGCATCTTGGCGCATTATGTCAGGTGTGATGTTAGGCATGATCGCTACCTCATCTTTATTGAATCTAATTGGTTCAGATACCAATGAAATGTTTAATGTGCCGTGGTACTGGCATCTAGTCATGGGTGGATTTGCTTTTGGCATGGTATTTATGGCAACAGACCCAGTATCCTCGTCTATGACGAATACCGGTAAGTGGTGGTTCGGAGCATTGATTGGTTTTATGACGATTCTCATTAGGGTGGTCAATCCGGCATTCCCCGAGGGCATTATGCTGGCCATCTTGTTCGCTAACCTGTTTGCCCCACTAATGGATCACTTTGTTGTTCAAGCAAACGTCAAAAGGAGATTAGCACGTGTCCAGTAAAGACTCGATTAAAGATACACTTATTGTCGCGCTATTATTGTGTTTGGTCTGCTCCATCATCGTATCAGTAGCTGCGGTCGTGCTGAAGCCTGCGCAGATAGCTAACAAGGCTAAAGATTTTAAAATAAACATCCTCAGGGCAGGTGGTTTGTACGACCAAGGCATCATCGATGGTCGATCAATCAACGAGATGTTCGAAACCGTCACGACTAAAATCGTCAACTTAGATACGGGTGAATATAGCGATGCCGTCGATCCTGAAACTTATGATCAACGCCGTGCCTCTAAGGACCCTAAGTTGTCAAAAGACCTTGATGCAGACGTCGATATTGCTAAAATAAATCGTCGCGAACAGTTTTCTGAGGTTTATATAGTTAACGAGAATGATCAAATCAAAAAGATCATCCTGCCCATCAAAGGCTATGGCTTGTGGTCGACGCTCTACGGTTTTATATCATTAGAGTCGGATTTAAACACAGTGTCAGGCATCACTTTTTATGAGCATGCAGAAACACCGGGTTTGGGTGGCGAAATTGACAACCCTAGTTGGAAGGCGCAGTGGAAAGGTAAAAAAGTTTACCTGGGGGCTGTGGGTGCAGACGTCGGTCTTACTGTCCTTAAAGGCAAGGTAGATGGCAACACGCCAGACGCCGAATACAAGGTCGATGGGCTATCGGGCGCAACCTTAACAGGTCGTGGCGTTGATAATCTGGTGAAATTCTGGATGGGCGATATGGGTTATTCTAAATACCTAGATAATCTTAAAAGCGGAGAAGCGTAGATATGAAGTTCAAAGATTTACTATTTAAGCCGGTTTTTGAGAACAACCCGATCGCACTGCAGATTCTTGGCATCTGTTCTGCCTTGGCAGTGACCAGTAGTCTGAAAGTAACTATTGTAATGTGCATTGCAGTGACTATTGTGACAGGGTTTTCAAATTTCTTCGTCTCACTAGTCCGTAATTACGCTCCTAGTAGCATTCGTATTATCGTGCAAATGATAATCATCGCTTCATTGGTGATTGTCGTCGATCAAATTCTAAAAGCGGTTGCTTACGATATCAGTAAGCAATTGTCGGTGTTTGTGGGTTTAATTATCACCAATTGTATTGTGATGGGACGCGCTGAAGCTTTTGCTATGAAAAATCCACCGATTCCCAGTTTCTTAGACGGAATTGGCAATGGCCTTGGCTACAGTGTACTACTGTTGGTGCTAGCATTCGTGCGTGAACTTTTTGGCTCCGGTAAGCTATTGGGTTATGAAATACTGCCGCTATCGACAGAGGGTGGTTGGTATGTCTCTAACGGCATGTTGTTGCTACCACCGAGCGCATTTTTTCTTATTGGTTTCTTTATATGGGCTTTACGTGCCTTCAAAAAAGATCAGGTCGAGGTCGATGAATTTAGAATCGCACCAAATACTCAAGGTCAGGAGGCTCACTAATGGAAGCATTACTTAGTTTATTTGTTCGCGCCATATTTATTGAGAATATGGCACTCGCCTTTTTCTTGGGTATGTGTACCTTCATTGCGGTGTCAAAAAAAGTTGAATCGTCTTTTGGTTTGGGCGTTGCCGTGATTGTCGTGCTAACAATCACAACGCCAGTAAACAATCTTCTTTATACCTATCTGTTAGCCGATGGCGCCTTAGCGTGGGCTGGTTTACCTGACGTCGATTTGAGCTTTTTGGGTTTAATTACGTATATAGGTGTGATTGCTGCGTTAGTTCAAATCCTTGAAATGTTTTTAGATAAATATGTGCCAGCGCTCTACAACGCACTGGGTGTCTTTTTGCCACTGATTACAGTTAACTGCGCTATCTTAGGTGCATCTCTATTTATGGTCGAACGCGACTATAATTTCAGTGAGAGTGTCGTTTTTGGGGCGGGCTCTGGCGTCGGTTGGGCTCTCGCGATAACGGCTCTTGCCGGTATTCGTGAAAAAATGAAATACAGCGATGTACCCGAAGGTCTGCGTGGTTTGGGTATTACATTTATTACCGTAGGTTTAATGTCGTTAGGATTTATGTCTTTTGGTGGCATCGATTTATAAAAGTGAGGTAAAAAATCATTATGCAAATTGAAATTATGTTGGGCGTTGGAATGTTCACAGCGTTGGTGCTGGCGCTAGTAGGAGTCATTTTATCAGCGAGGGCAAAGCTCGTTAGTACGGGCGATGTAACCATTACTGTCAATCACGAAAAGAAGATTACAGTGCCTGCCGGGGGTAAGTTATTAAATACGCTAGCAGATGCTGGTCTCTTCTTACCGTCCGCTTGTGGCGGTGGCGGAAGCTGTGCTCAATGTAAATGTATTATTGAGACAGGTGGCGGTGGTATTTTGCCAACGGAGGAATCTCATTTTACTAAACGTGAAGCAAAAGAGGGCTGGCGTCTATCTTGTCAAGTTGCTGTAAAACAGGATATGGACGTAGAAGTTGAAGACGATGTCTTCGGTGTTAAGCAGTGGGTTTGTGAAGCTGAGTCTAATCACAATGTAGCGACCTTTATTAAAGAGTTGACGCTTAAACTCCCCGAGGGTGAAGTCGTTGATTTTAAGGCGGGAGGTTATGTGCAGCTCGAAGTTCCTCCACACCATATTAAGTACAGTGATTTCGATATTGAAGAAGAATATCGCGGTGACTGGGAACGCTTTGGTTTTTTTAAGCTAGAGTCAAAAGTTGAAGAAGCCACTATACGTGCCTACTCGATGGCCAACTACCCAGAAGAGCGTGGCGTTGTTAAGTTCAATATTCGTATTGCTACACCGCCTCCAGGGGCTCAAGGCATTCCTCCCGGTATCATGTCGTCTTACGTGTTCAATATGAAGCCCGGTGACAAGATAAACGTTTTTGGACCTTTCGGTGAATTCTTTGCAAAAGAGAGTGAAGCAGAGATGGTCTTTGTAGGGGGTGGCGCTGGTATGGCACCCATGCGGTCACACATTTTTGACCAACTGCGGCGCCTGAAAAGCGATAGAAAAATAAGCTTCTGGTATGGCGCGCGATCTTTGCGCGAACTGTTTTATAAAGAAGATTATGATGAATTAGCCGCTGAGAATGAGAACTTCGACTGGCACGTCGCGTTATCAGATCCCCAGCCCGAGGATAAGTGGGAGGGCCATACGGGCTTTATTCACAATGTGTTGCTCGAAGAGTATTTGAAGGAACACCCAGCACCGGAGGATTGCGAATTCTACATGTGCGGGCCACCTATGATGAACCAAGCTGTTATCAACATGTTGAAAAACATGGGTGTTGAAGATGAAAATATTATGCTTGATGATTTCGGCGGTTAGATACCGCTAGCCAATCTCACATTCAATTCGTTTATATGGTGTTAATGATTAAATCAGTTAGTGGGATAAGATCAGGGTTTGATATAAAAGCCCTGGTCTATTTATTTGTTGGTCTGGCGTTAGTTGTTGTTTTAGGCTCCTGCGGCCAACCATCACCTAAGAGTTTTTTAATTACCGGCCCGACAATGGGTACAAGTTACAATATCAGCATTGTCTCGCCCCCGAGCAATGTCGACAAGTACGCCCTGCAGATAGACATCGATAAGTTATTGATTGATATTAATAGGCAGATGTCGACTTACATTCCCGATTCAGAAATATCTACATTCAACCAGTCGCCTACAGATACATGGATGAGTATTTCTTCTGATTTTTTTGCAGTTTTAGAGCTCAGCCAGTCGATCTCGCTATTAACTGATGGCCGCTTTGATATTACGATAGGACCCCTAGTCGATTTATGGGGTTTTGGTGCCGGTAGCTACAGTGATCAAAAAGTACCCGATGTGGACCTGCTGGCAAGTACTTTGATTAATGTAGGCTGGAATAATCTTGTGCTCGATAGTCAAAATAGGGCAATAAAGAAACTACGGCCTATTAGTATAAACTTATCGGCCATTGCGAAAGGTTATGGTGTCGACAAGGTTGCCGATCTATTAGCATCGAAGAACATCGCTAATTATTTAGTTGAAATTGGTGGAGAAGTCCGTGCGAGCGGACTAAACAGAGAAGATAACCCGTGGCGCTTAGGAATTGAAGAGCCATCACTTGTGCAGCAGTCTGTCCAAAGAGTGGTGGCCTTAACCGATCAAGCTATTGCCACATCGGGCGATTACAGGAACTACTTCGAAGAAAATGGCACTCGTTTCTCTCATACCTTTGACCCTACTAGTGGCAGGCCGATTAAACACAATATTGCCTCGGTGTCCGTTGTTGCCGATAACGCAGCTGCAGCTGATGCCCTAGCAACGGCTCTTAATGTACTTGGTGAAGAAGCTGCTCTAAAGTTGAGCGAGACAGAAAATATAGCGGCCTACTTCATTTTGTACGATAATGAGAGCTCTGAAAGTAAGTATCGCGTCGTTTTTTCAAGTGCGTTCTCCCCTTATCTAGACAATTAATTTTAAAGAGTACACATGATCACATTATTACTGGTATTTTTACTGCTTGCCTTCGTCATTCTAGCAACTTCTGTAGGCGTCATTTTTGGTCGAAAACCCATTACTGGTTCCTGTGGTGGCATTGGTGCTGCATTAGGAGAGAAAAATTATACTTGTGATATCTGTGGTGACGATCCATCGAAATGCGATGAGCAACAATCCAAGGTCGTTCAAAACCCAAACCTTGCCGTTAATGCCATAAAACCGACCGACAAGAATCCTAAGTAATCCTCAACATATGTAAAGCGCTAAAGCCTTTCTGTAGACTCCCGCTGAGTCGCCAACACCCAAAGTGGTTGCTGTTCATATAATGTGTTATTTTTCGCAGGACTTTTACCACCTTATTCCCTTATCCTAATTCCCTTGTCCCTACCTGACTCAGCGTATCTATGATCGGTGCACCAACGTTTCGCCCCAATTTTACTCATACTGTCTCTCCATTTAAACATGTCTCCGCTTTGCTTATGTTTTCAGTCAGCTAATACTCATTTTGACAACTGTCAGTGAAGATTTCTTTGTCGAGTAGTTACGGCGTACAATTAAGGTACAGTCTGATTAACTATTATTAATAGAGATAGCACCGGTTAAAGTATTTTAGTGAGTACCCCGTCTTACTTATGAGTCATTGTTGCTTAGCTCTTCAAAATTTTTGATAAACTGGTTTCAGACGCACTAAGGAAAGGGTGTTTTTTTGATGAGGTTTAACTTTTTACTGTTACATAACCTTATGGTGATAGGCTGTAACCACCAATCAAAGGAGGATGAGTTCTTGCTTAATAATCATAAAATAAATCTGAGGTCGCTTCACGTTGTACGCGATGAGCTAGTAGTAACTATAGAGCAAGCAGCTACGCAGTTAGAAGGTTATGTGAGTGATCGTGAAAATACAACATTATTAAATGCATGCATTTTATCACTGCAACAAATTCGAGGTAGTTTAGAAGTCGTTGAATTATCGGGTGCTCGTGAACTTGCCGGTGAACTGCTATATACCGCAAAAAAGATTAATAACGACGGTATGCCCCTTGGCGACGAGAAACTGTCGGCGTTAACGAAGGGGTTTTTTATGTTGTCCTGTTATTTAGAGTATGCACTACAAAAAGAGTGGGGTATGCCGGCACTAATGATTCCCTATATTAATGATATCCGTATCTCTAACCGCCAGCCTATTATGTGGGAAAGCTATTTTTCTGGCGTCGCCAAGAGCTTTACTTTATCAAAAAATAACGGGGGTGGTGCGTGTTTGACCGACGGTGATACTACTCTAACCGAGGGAGAAACGATTGAAGCCCTGGCAAGGCGTTATCGCCAGATGTATCAAATTGGTTTGTTGGGTGTGTTTAGAGATCTACGCGTATCAGCCTCACTCGAGTTGATGAAGCGTGCTCTCGGAAAACTAACCAGCTATGCAACAGATCAACCAAATCACACATTTTGGTGGCTATCTTGCCATGTGATTGACGTTTTTTTACACCAAGGTATGGTTTTCACACTAGAGCGTAAACGCTTATTAAGCCATTTAGACAAAGAGTTTAAACGTATTGAAAAAGAGGGTCGCTCTGGTTTTCATCATGTCACCGACTCGCAGTATGCAATTGAAATGGCCTATTATATTGCTCTTGCAGGTATCGCCACGCCGCCCTTTACTGACATTGTTGAAGCCTATGGCTTTGGCGATCTCGGTTATACGGAAGAAGATCGAATGAGGGAGTCAGTAGTATTAACCGGACCCAGTGCGAGTACAGTTTACTCTGTGGTCGACACTTTAAGAGGCGAGCTTCGCACTGCCAAAGACGTGATCGAGAGCAGTGCTGAAAGTGGCTCTGCCATTTTCGATGAAAACGATGAACTTATTATCAGTATGACTAGAGTTCGCGATATCCTTAGTGTTGTCGGTTTAAAATCTGCTGGTGAGACGATGAATCAACAGTTAGAAGAGCTGGCAGTATGGAGAGCGTCGAGCGATAAGCTAGACACTAAAAAACTGATGAGTATGGCTGACACGTTTCTTTATGTTGAGAGCGTGTTGGACAGTATTATCAATTCAAATCTTTCCGATGAAAAATTATCGGAAATCAACGATCAATCGCCCAGTGGTATGTTACTCAATAGTCATCTAGCTAGCGCTCAACTGGTGGTGTTAGAGGAAGCTGAGATTGGTTTGCGCTTAATGAAAAGAGCCTTTAGCTCTTTTTCAGAATCCTTATATGATCGCGTTCACATCAAGAACGTCGCTAAAACTATGAACACTGTTCGCGGCGGCATGATCGTACTTGAGCTGCCTAGAGCGGCGGAGATCATGGCCTGCTCGATTCGGTTTGTCCAGCACTGCCTGTTATCTAATCCGCTTCCAGCAGCACTGGAGCAGATGCTTGAGACTTTTGCCGATACTATTATTTGTTTGGAATATTATTTAGATTGCATGAAGATCGACAAGAATATTAGTGCAGATACATTGATTATTGCTGAAGAA
>JBLIME010000132.1:0-7736 GCA_047638515.1 Pseudohongiellaceae bacterium | reverse complement strand
GTGTGTAGATAACTAGCTAGCCCTATATGTAGGGTTATGATTCGAAATGCATACCTTGCAAATGAGACAGAAAGACAAATGTCAAGTGTGCAAACCGAGCATTCTTAACAAATATTTTATCCTTCGAGACCACTAAAGATCAAAAGCTTCATAAAGCACTGGATTACATGAACCTCTTAATCCTCTACTTAATTATCGTCAAAAAAACTTGACAAGAAATAGGCTGCGACATTACATCGAGCAGAACACGATGAGCAAAATCAGTTGATCGTCTAACATTAACAGCCAATAGATTTTGGCTGTTAATGTTACTAGTCGGTATTCAGCTCAAAAAAACAATAAGCCGGTAGTGAGCAGCTTAAAATTAGTTAATTGCTCGGTTACAAGCGCCACTACGCAATATATTCAACACCCGCATTAATTACCTTATTAACAACAGTATTTTAATAACGTCTATGCATTTTACGGAGTATCCTATGCAACTCGACACAGACACCAGCGCGTCACAAGCGCCAAAGCCTTCAACAGCAGCACCCAGCTCTTCCAGTATCTCGGCAACTGCACCCGGTTCGCTACGCGTTATCAAACGTAACGGCACCGTTGTGCCCTACGACGAGTCAAAAGTAGCAGTTGCGCTGACCAAAGCTTTTTTAGCAGTAGAAGGTGGCGTCGCAGCAGCCTCTCGTCGCATTCACGAGACTGTCGATACGCTCGCACAACAGATTAGTGAGACCTTTAATCGCCGTATGCCATCGGGCGGCACCGTACACATCGAAGATATTCAAGATCAAGCCGAACTCGCGTTGATGCGTGGTGGTGAGCACAAAGTGGCTCGCGATTACGTCATTTACCGTGAAGAGCGTGCACGCCAGCGCGCCGACGCAGACAAGCCTAAGTTCTCTGCAGAAGAACTCGCCAGCTACCCTGAAATAAACGTCACCATGCCCGACGGCTCGACCGCACCACTCGACATGGAACGTCTGCACACGGTCGTGACCGAGGCCTGTGAGGGCTTAAAAGGTGTCGATCCGAAGGCAATATTGAACGAGGCCATGCGCAACCTCTATGACGGTGTCGCCTTAGTGGATATCAACACCTCACTGGTTATTACCGCGCGCACCTTGGTAGAAAAAGAACCTAACTATACCTATGCGACCGCACGCTTGTTACTCGACAAATTGCGCGCAGAGTCGTTGGACTTTTTGGGCGTAGCGCAACTAGCGACACACCACGAGATGAAGCATTTATACGCTAAAGCATTGCCTGCCTATATAGAAAAAGGCATAGAGCTTGAGTTATTGTCACCCGAGCTGCGTAGCTTTGATATCCCGCAACTGGCCGCGGCACTGGACCACGAGCGCGACAGTCAGTTTACCTACTTAGGCCTGCAGACCCTGTACGACCGCTACTTTATTCACAGCAACGATATACGCATCGAGTTACCGCAGATATTTTTTATGCGAGTAGCCATGGGCCTTGCAGCTAAAGAAGATAACCCTAACGCACGTGCAATTGAGTTTTACCGTCTACTTAGTTCATTCGACTATATGAGCTCTACCCCAACGCTGTTTAACGCCGGTACCTTACGCCCACAATTGTCATCGTGCTACTTAACGACTATTCCAGATAATCTTTACGGTATTTATGGCGCCATGCAAGATAATGCGATGCTATCTAAGTGGGCAGGCGGTTTAGGTAATGACTGGACTCCAGTGCGTTCACTTGGCTCCTACATTAAGGGCACTAATGGCCGCTCGCAAGGTATCGTGCCTTTCTTAAAAGTCGCCAACGATACGGCTGTTGCTGTTAACCAAGGCGGTAAGCGCAAAGGTGCAATGTGTGCATACTTAGAAACTTGGCACCTAGATATTGAAGAGTTTTTAGACCTTCGCAAAAACACCGGTGATGACCGCCGTCGTACTCACGATATGAACACCGCCAACTGGGTGCCCGACTTGTTCATGAAGCGCGTTTTTGAAGATCAAGAGTGGACGCTATTTACGCCCAGCGAGACACCGGACTTGCACGACTTAATTGGCGCTGCGTTCGAGGCGCGTTATGAAGAATACGAGCGCATGGCCGATATCGGCGACGTCAAAACCTTCAAGCGTGTCTCTGCTGGGGGCCTTTGGCGCAAAATGCTGGGAATGATATTTGAGACAGGTCATCCTTGGATTACCTTTAAAGACAGCTGTAATCTACGGAGCCCACAGCAGCATGCGGGTGTGATCCACTCATCTAACCTATGTACTGAGATTACACTTAATACAAAAGCTGATGAAGAGATTGCCGTGTGTAACTTAGGCTCTATTAACCTTTCACAACATATTGTGGATGGCAAACTAGACCAAGACAAGCTGCATGCGACGGTTAACACCGCGGTGCGTATGCTCGATAACGTCATCGACATTAACTACTACTCGGTCGAAACTGCCCGCAAATCAAACATGCGTCACCGCCCCGTTGGCTTAGGCCTGATGGGCTTCCAAGATGCACTTTACAAGCAGCGTCTAGCTTATGGCTCGGACGCCGCCGTTGAATTCGCCGACCGCTCGATGGAAGCCATTAGCTATTACGCCATTAACGCGTCGTGTGAGCTTGCCAAAGAACGTGGCAGCTACGAGACCTTTCCGGGCTCGCTGTGGAGCCAAGGTATTT
Source organism: Pseudohongiellaceae bacterium (assembly GCA_047638515.1). Lineage (GTDB taxonomy): Bacteria > Pseudomonadota > Gammaproteobacteria > Pseudomonadales > Cellvibrionaceae > CANLBN01. The sequence continues at coordinate 5,078 of JBLIME010000132.1, read as the reverse complement.
TACCCCTAGATTCTATCGATATCTTGGTGAAGAACCGTGGCGCTAAATACATCGAGATGGATCGCAGTGAGACCCTAGACTGGGCGAGCCTGCGCGCTAAGGTGCAAAGCCAAGGTATGCGTAACTCCAACGTGATGGCGATTGCACCAACAGCCACAATTGCCAACATTACCGGTGTCTCGCAGTCGATCGAGCCCACCTACCAAAATCTATATGTGAAATCGAACCTATCGGGCGAGTTTACGGTTGTTAACCCTTTCTTAGTTCACGATCTTAAAGATCGTAACTTGTGGGATAACGTCATGGTTAACGACCTTAAATATTACGAGGGCTCAGTCAAGCAGATAGATCGTGTCCCGGATGATCTGAAGGCGCTCTACTCGACCGCCTTTGAAGTAGAACCCAAGTGGATTGTCGATGCCGCTAGCCGCCGTCAAAAATGGTTAGATCAAGCCCAAAGCTTGAACCTATACATTGCGGGAGCGAACGGCAAAAAGCTCGACATCACCTACCGTATGGCTTGGTATCGCGGTCTTAAAACGACTTATTATTTGCGTGCCCTAGCTGCTAGTTCAACCGAGAAGTCGACGGTTGATACCAGTAACTTAAATGCGGTCTCGTCAACTGCTGCACCAAGTGCAGCGGCTGCAAGTGCGACACCAAGTGAAGTGAGCGCAGGCCCCGCAGCGGTACCTAACGCCTGCTCGATAGATGAGCCAGACTGCGAGGCTTGCCAATAACCAACAAAAAATAGACTTAGCGGCAAACTATAAAAACTAGCTTGCCGTAAAAAGCGAATAAGTAAAATACAAGTAAAACACTACGTTACTATTTTAGTAGACTTAAAGCCAAGCAGCCTCACCTTAAATTGAGGTTGTTCGATCAAAAGCAAAGCAATGCGAGATAAATTATGCTGAATTGGGATGAGTACAACGATGTAATTGAGGCACCGGTAACCACCGCTGCGCCAGAGCAAAAAGCTGCCCCTGCAGTGGTTGCGGAGAAAGCGGCTGCGCTATCTATTGAAGAAGCGGCTGTAAATGCAACTAAGTCTGCTAAGCCGGCAGCTGTAAAAAGTGCGCCTGTAGCTGACTCGGACAAGCCACAAGATGTCTATAGCGTGAAGGCTTCTGCAAAAACGAAGAATCGTATTAGCTATGCCGACGCAATGGCTAATATCGACAGTTTAAACACTGACGAGGCGAAAAAAGATTTAGAGACCCAAGGGCAAGCCGATCGTGTTTCGGTTGAAGAGAAAGGTATGATCAACTGTCGTGCCGATCTTAATCAATTAGTGCCATTTAAGTATGAGTGGGCTTGGCAGAAATATATCGACGGCTGCGCCAATCATTGGATGCCCCAGGAAGTAAACATGACTGCTGACGTCGCGGTATGGAAAAATCCTAAAGGTCTCAGCGATGACGAGCGCCGTATTATCATGCGTTCGCTCGGGTATTTTTCAACGGCTGATTCTTTGGTCGCCAATAATCTTGTGCTGGGTGTTTACCGCCTAATCACTAACCCAGAGTGCCGCCAGTATCTGTTACGCCAAGCATTTGAAGAAGCCATTCATACCCACGCTTATCAGTATTGTATTGAATCCCTAGGCATGGATGAAGGCGAAGTCTTTAACATGTATCACGAGATTCCCTCAATTGCACAGAAGGCACAATGGAGCATTAACCACACCCACGACATTACTAACCCACACTTTAATACTGATACCGACGAAAATTCGAAAATTTTCATCAAAAACTTGGTCGCCTACTACGCAGTAACCGAAGGCATGTTCTTCTACTGTGGTTTCAGCCAAATTTTGGCAATGGGTCGCCAGAACAAGATGACCGGCGTAGCTGAGCAGTTTCAGTACATCCTTCGCGATGAGTCGATGCACCTGTCACAAGGCATCGATATGATCAACCAAATAAAACTCGAGAACCCGCACTTGTGGGACGAGCAGATGCAGAACGAATGTCGCGAGTTGATTTTGGAAGGTCTATATCTAGAGACTTTGTATGCACGTGACTCTATGCCGCGCGGTGTACTTGGCATGAACGCAGCAATGATGGAAGAGTACCTAAAGTTTATTGCCAACCGTAGACTTGCCCAGCTTGGACTAGCGGAGGAGTTTCCTGGTCAGAAAACGCCCTTCCCTTGGATGAGTGAGATTATGGATTTACGTAAAGAGAAAAACTTTTTTGAAACTCGCGTCATTGAGTACCAAGCCGGTGGCGCATTAACGTGGGATTAGTCGTCACTCGTTAAGCCATCCAAATTGATAGCAAGCACAATAAAAAAGCCGATAGCGTTAGCGTTATCGGCTTTTTTATTGCCAAGACTTCAGGCTCAGCGTAAACATTGACTCGTAAAATCAATTAGAATCTAGCCATGGCTCGCTGGTAATAGGTTTAGAAAATTTATACAATTATTGTCAAACTAATGATGTATAACTGAATAATACACTTAAGTTAATGCGGTATTAAAATTCAAAAGAATTCTGTCATTAAAAACAGAGTTTTGCTGACCCAAAATCCATGCTTCCTAATATCAAGCTTGGACGGCGACACAAGCAATTAAATTCTGCAACACATTTCCTTTGGCGTTTTATAACCGTACTTTTTTCTTGGACGGTTATTTAATTTTTTAGCGATTTTATCGCACGCCCTGTTTATCCCGAACTATTCTTAGCAACAGGTCATACTGTATTACGCTATTTTCAAAACAAAACTTAATACCGGTAAGCGAGTACGGTAGACCTCAGCAAATCTGCAGGTATTAAACAGCTGTTGCGCAAGTTATTGGATTTGATGACAAGGCTGGATCTTCAAACCCTCGTTAAAACCATGCACATAGGGACATAAATGCGGTTAAGAGCTGAATCAAAAATTGATACCCTGACAGCGTATCAATAGGTGTGAACCTAGATCCAAAAAGTTACGTAAACTTTAAAAGATAATGAGCTACTGTTGTTATCGAATTAAGACATAACCGCTAAAACCCCTATTTGTCAGAGTGGAGTACCAATATGAGGATTAAATCATGAAGAAAACAATTACGAGTGCATTAGTGCTAACTGCTGCCTTGACCGCGAGTATGGCCTTTGCAGGTAGCTGCCCAATGGACATGAAACAGGTAGATGCGGCTATCGCCACGTCAACGCTTAACATGGCCGATATAGCAAAAGTAAAAGCGCTCCGTGCCGAGGGTGAGGCGCTGCATAAGTCTGGTGATCATACTGCATCTGTCGCAGCATTGAAAAAAGCCAAGGCATTACTAAACATCTAACAACACCTTGTCTGTGTTAAAAGGAATTGCTCGATTTATTTCGAGTAATTCTTACAAACCCAGACTAAGAACTAGATTTTAACAGGGTCCGTCTAAGCCTAAATTCTAGTTGATACACCTTCCTCAGCTGGTGTAACCCTCTCTCGCATTGAGAGTGTCTTGGACAAAGCTGTCAACACCCTTCGAGCATAAAATCCTGTTAAAGAGATATCACCAGCTATACTTTCATTGCCAACTTGTATTAATTGAAGTGAAAATCTACCGCGTGAGAGACGTTTAACCACATCGATCACGAATATGAGACAAATTAATCAGTCTTAACAGCTATGCATTTGATTATCGACGTGCGATGCGGAAAGCAGGGCTGAGTAAAAAATACGTTCAGTTGATCAATATTTGTCGATTTGTTGTTTGTATGTGCGCTGAGGTTGAGGCCCTTCAAAAAATTCTGTCATGCTCACCCGCTAAAGAGCTAAGTACTTTATCAAATCGATTATTACTAAAGTTTCGACAGCGTCATCCCCAAAAGTTATTTGGCTCGCCGCTAATGCCTGCTCGTAGTACTTTAATGCAGTCGCGTATTCATTTTTAAGCTTGTGTATCTCTGCCAGGCGCTTAAATACTGCAATAGTCGCCTTACTGTTTAATCTTATGTAGCTGAGCCGAGTTTGATGCATGCCGGTGATCATGCCTTCACTTTGTTCATCTATTTTTTTTGCGCCGCCTAGGCGTTTAAATAATGACTGCTCATAATACCTTTGTGCCTGATCATACTGCCCCTCATCTTCAGCGATCAACCCTAATTTATAGTAGGTTTTTGCAAAGCCAAACATTTCATTTTTTGTTAACTTCTCTTTAATATTCAAAGATTTTAAATAATAGTTTTTTTCTTCGCCTCTATTACCAAGCGCAAAATATAAATTTGCCATATCTTCATACATGCTAGCCGTCTCAATACTACTTTCCTTCTCATCACTTACACGCTCTTCTACTAACTGTTGGTAAATTACCAAGGCTTGTGTATATTCTTTGTTGTTCAACGCCTCTTTTAATACGAGTTCTTCTTTACTTTTTAAAAAGTCTTCAAAAAAATATGGATAGAAAAAGTTTATTATTAGTGTACAAATAATAATTGATATAACACTATAAAAAATTACGTTCGATTTAAAACTTGTCATTTAATACCTAATTTTTTATATTATTTGGAGGCTTAAATTAATCGTTAACCTCTGAAAAGTTGCTAGGAAAACGACCGATTTCGCTTTATATTTTTAAAAAATATGTCAATCTCACTCTATAACGGAATTAAATTTTTTCTAGATAAATTTTTAGCCTCATCCCCGCGCTAGCCAATCACTAAATTTTATAGCGCCCAAATTTATCTAGCATCTTTCGATTTTATCATAGTTATAGATTTATTTGACGTCGCAAATCTAATAACTCTACTGATAGAAGACTGGCAAGGTTTTCTGCATCCAGCTTTAATTGAGCAAGATCATTATGATTAAGAATATTAATTCGTCGACCATTTTTAGTCAGCAAGTTAAGCTCATAGCAAGGATAGCTAAGAGCATGCTTACTAGAGACCATTTTATTAACTATTTGAAATGATATAATGTTATCAATTTTAACAGTACGATCAATGTTATTTTTAAACTTTCCAGTACTCTTATCAAAAATAACCTGTTTAATAAAAGGCTTTATTAAAGTACACCCAAACGTAGTGATAGAAACCCCAAAGCCCCCTAAAAAAATTGTAAGATCCATTTGATTTTTATACACATAGACAATCA
>JBLIME010000131.1:0-7790 GCA_047638515.1 Pseudohongiellaceae bacterium | reverse complement strand
TTTTTTGCGTCCACCCCAAGGGTCTTGATTGTTCCCACCCGGTTCATTCCAGGCCATAATGCTTCTCCGCATAGTTAGTTAAAATTAAGTCAAATACAAATAAATGTTCAACCATCAGTGTGCTCGAAATCAACACTTGTTCTAACGGCTAAAACCTCGTCTTCATATTACACTGTGATTATTACGCTGTATTTTGTCGCTTAGCTTGCTATTTGTAAACTGCCGCAAAAAAAGCAACCCATTAAGCGGCTACTTGATTATGACTACCGCTGTATTATTGCCAACACTAGGCCGATTATATCAATCTTGGGGCAGCACCTCTCCATTCCAAGTGCTCAGGAACAATAGATTCGATGCTCATAAGACGATAAAATTCTACCGAGGTGATAGATATCGTCAGCTCACAGCGGCCATCGTCACCATAGACTTCGTCATCCACAACCGAAAGCTCATAAAGCTTGGCCCGAAGTCGACCCATATTGTTGCCGAGCAGCAGCTGACCCGCTATCATCTTTTGACCTAGGCACTCACTCAATGCCTGCAAAAGCAAGTCAAGGCCCGCACCGGTATGCGCCGACAACCAAACAGCAATCGGCCTGCCACTTTCATCGCGATCGATACGCGGCTGTTGATCGGGTAATAGGTCTAACTTGTTATAAATTTTTAACTGTGGCAGATCACCTGCGTCTATTTCACCCAGCACTAACTCAACCTGCTGAACATTTAACTGACGTTCCTCGGCGGGCGTATCGATAACATGCAGCAGTAAGTCGGAGTGCGCGGCCTCCTCAAGGGTGGCTCTAAAAGCCTCGACTAGCCGATGGGGTAGATGACTAATAAAACCTACCGTGTCGGCAAGTATTGTCGGCCCGATGTTGGCTAACTCGATTCGGCGCATAGTTGGATCTAGCGTTGCAAACAATTGATCTTCTGCAAACACATTAGCATGAGTCAAATAATTAAACAGGGTTGATTTGCCCGCATTGGTGTAGCCTACTAACGATACCGTCGGTGTCGCAGAGCGCACTCGCGAGCGGCGTCCTTGGCTGCGCTGTTTACGCACCTTTTCAAGGCGTGCTTCGATCGACTTGATACGAACTCGCAGCAGACGTCTGTCGGTTTCTAGCTGAGTTTCACCCGGCCCACGCATACCAATACCGCCTTTTTGGCGCTCTAGGTGAGTCCAGCCTCTAATCAGACGTGTCGACATATGGCCCAGCTGAGCGAGTTCGACTTGCAACTTGCCCTCGTGCGTACGAGCACGCTGTGCAAAAATATCAAGAATTAGACCGGTGCGATCGAGCACTCTACACTCGAGGGCAGCCTCTAAGTTGCGTTCTTGGCTGGGGGATAAGGTGTGGTTAAAGATAACGATCTGTGCTTCGTGAAGACCTACAAGCTGTTTCAGTTCTTCAACTTTGCCGGTACCGACGAAGTACTTAGCATCTGGTCGGGCGCGCTGCCCGTTAACGAACGCGACAGGGTCACCGCCTGCAGACAGCACCAGCTCTTCGAACTCGCGGGGATCGTCGGAGGTATGAAAATTTGATAAGTTCAGGTGAACTAGGACCGCTAGCTCACCTGACTTAGGGCGGTCAAAAAACAATCATTGCCCTCATTTTAATAATACCGAACTTAAAATCTTAAAATTACTCTTCATCGAAGTCTTCGTCATTGACCAGTGGCACCCTCACCGCACGCGAGGGCACGACAGTAGATATGGCATGTTTATATACCATTTGACTAACGGTATTTTTCAATAAGATCACGAACTGATCGAACGACTCGACTTGCCCTTGGAGCTTAATGCCATTAACTAGGTAAATAGATACTGGAATGCGCTCTTTTCGTAGCACGTTTAAGTAAGGGTCTTGTAAATTTTGCCCCTTTGACATGGAACTCTCCTTTAACCTTATGAATGACTGTATGGGGTGACTGGCAGTCAATTTAAAATAATCGACTACTGTTTTAGGACTAACTATTATAGGTACCTTGCCGGTAAAAAGCTCAGAATTAATTTAACTTTTTTTTGCAACAATAATTCACTGTGGATCTTGTCAACAGGCAGTGGCACTACCTCTGGCCAATTTCGTAGCCAAGTTAGTTGGCGCTTCGCAAGCTGGCGGGTAGCGGCTACACCCTTGTCGATTGCTGTGATGTAGTTAAAGTCGCCGTCTAAATATTGCCAAATCTGACGATAGCCGACCGCTCTCATAGAAGGTAGAGCCAGATGCAGATCTTCGCGCGCGCGCAGGGCTTCGACCTCCTCTACAAAGCCAATTTTAAGCATTGTATGAAAGCGATTAAATATACGCTCATGCAACAGAACGCGATCATCGGGCAGCAGACCTAAAGTAATCACCGTGAATTCATCAAGAAATTTAGGTTTAGCATCAGCGCGATGCTGTTGATGGCGATATTGCGTCATGGTGATACCGCTGTCGCGAAACACCTCTAGCGCCCTCGATATTCGTTGCGAGTGGTTTGGATGTAATTTCGCCGCGTACTCAGGGTCGATAGCTTTTAACTGCTCATGCATGGCCGGCCACCCCTGTGCGGCGGCCTCTGCTGTAATTGCTTGTCGAATAGCTGGGTTGGATTCTGGCATATCAGCCAAGCCATCCACTAGTGACTTAAAATACATCATGCTGCCTCCCACTAGCAGAGGAATTCGACCTGCGTTGGCAATTATCGTTATCTCGACCTTGGCGTCACGACAAAAGCTTGCAGCCGAATAGGGCTCCGCCGGATCGCAGATATCAATCAGTCGGTGAGGATATGCGGCCAGCTCTGACAGCGTAGGTTTAGCCGAGCCAATATTTAGCCCCTGATACACTAGGGTCGAGTCGACGCTTATAATATCCACCGGTAATAATTTACTGAGTGCCATCGCCACATCGGTCTTACCCGATGCAGTGGGGCCCATCAACATGATCAATAGTGGCTTAGGAGCGGCTGTTGGCATAAATAATTATAAAGTCTTGAGAGGCATCAACAAAGAATATTAAACAGAAGTATATATGAATGATAACGATTTTTTTGTAAAAAAATTGCCCAAGCTTTTTGTTAATTCACACGCAGCCTATAAATCTGGCTTCACTTCCAGCATAAACGTGACCGGACCATCGTTGGTTAGCGAAACTTGCATATTGGCACCAAATACACCCGCCGCAACCCTAGCTTTTAGCATTTGACCGCTGGCATGACTACTAGAGCTATCTGAGGTCACCGCACTCAAACGTTGCGCTTGTGCAATGCAATAATCATAAAGCTTCTTGGCAAGATCGGGGTCGGCGGCAGAGGAAAATCCAGGCCGGCGTCCCTTTCCGGTCTCTGCCGCTAACGTAAATTGTGAAACGATTAATAAACCCCCGTTAACATCATTAACGCTCAGATTCATTTTACCGCTGGCATCGCTAAACATTCGATAATTGACTATCTTGTCGAAAAGCTTGTCTCCAGTGGCGGCGGTGTCGCCGCGCTGGACGCCGAGGTAGATCAACAGACCCTGGCCTATCTCACCAACCATTTTTTCGTCAACACGGACGGAGGCAGAGGACACTCGCTGCAGTAGTGCGCGCATACTAGTGTTCCCTATAAGGTCATGATGCTAAATGAGCGTGAATAGCATCGAGGGTGACAGAGGAATTATTGTAATCGATAGGGATAGCAGCACAGCCTTGATGAGTTTTAAGCACAAGGCTCGGAAACCCGGAAACCCCGACAGTTGCTGCAAAGTTGCGGAAGGCGCGGATATTTTCATCGAGCGAAAGCTCTACATCAGCACTGCCTAGAACCTCGGAAAATTGTGTTTTGTCGAGCCCAACCGTTGTTGCAAGCTCTATTAATACCGCAATATCTGCTGGGTTTTTTGCCTGTAAATAGTAGGCTTTTTGAATGGCGGTTATCATCTCAAGTTCTAACTTAGGGTTTATTAAGCGTGCGGCAATAACCGCACGACACGATGGGTAGGTCGAACGCCTAGGCTGACACAAGGTCCAAAAATCATAGTTGAAGCGCGTGCCTGGAATAACACTTTCAATATTTTTCCAAGTCTCTTTGAGAAATTGCTGCATGCTCTCAGGCATGGGCACATCTGAGTCCGGAGCGAGTCCACCTAATACCGTTTCTAACCTTATCTCTTTGGGCAGCTGTTGAAGAACTGACTGCCAAGCTGCATTAAAGCCCCAACACCAGCTGCACATCGGATCGTGAATATAAAAAAGCGTTGCCGTCATAAGATCTCCTGATAAAGGTACTACTGGGGTGGCCTAAAACTTAAAAGTAATCGCCATCTCGTCAGTTGCCCGCACGAGTGCGTCGAGATTACCTAGATCTCTCGACGCATGACCCGCGTCACGCACAATTTGTAGCTGTGCCCCGGGCCAAGCTCGATCGAGACAAACCGCGTTATCGAGGGCACAAACCATATCGTATCTACCGTGAATAATGATCGCAGGAATATCGAACAGTGCCTCAACATTATCTAAAATTTGATTCTCCTCGATAAAACAATTATTAGTAAAGTAATGCGCCTCTATGCGTGCCAACGATAAAGCTAAGTGGGGACTAGAAAACATATCAACAATGTTAGGATTTGGTTTCAAGGTTGCACATCGCCCCTCCCAAATAGACCAATGTTTGGCGGCATTCATTTTTGCCACCTCGTTGTCGCCAGTTAGTAAGCGATAATAGGCATTAATCATATCCGTACGCTCACCGCCCTCGATAGGGTCGATAAAGTCCGCCCAATAATCGGGGAAAACTTGGCTGGCGCCATATTGATAAAACCAGCTGAGGTCTTTACTGCGACAAAGAAAAATACCACGCAATATCATTCCTAAGACTCGACTAGGATGATCCTGGGCATACAACAATGATAGTGTTGATCCCCATGAACCGCCGAATAGAATCCATTGCTCAATGGCTAAATGTTTGCGGATACGCTCAATGTCTTCGACCAAATCTTGTGTGGTGTTGTGTGCAAGTTCTGCATGGGGCGTCGAGCGCCCCGCACCGCGCTGATCAAACAAGACAATACGGTATTTCTCTGGGTCAAAAAAACACCTATCCTCAGCTGAGGTTCCGGCACCAGGACCACCGTGTACAAATAATACTGGCAAGCCATCGGGATCTCCCGACTCCTCTAGGTATAAAACGTGACCATTACCAACAGACAAGTTAGTACTTTTATAAGGCTTGATGGCGGGATATAGAGAACGCATAATCACTACCGTTTAATGATTTAGATACTACAATAACGGCTAAATCTTAAGGGTACAAGTACGCCTAGCAGACTATTTTTATAAACAGTACGATGCTTATACTTTAGACAAAAAATTCGGGACACTAACAATATGTCGCAAGCACAAAATCGTCGATGCCATTGGTGTCATAAAAATGCGCTCTATGAACACTATCACGATCACGAGTGGGGTCAGCCTTTGTATGATGACCAGCAACTCTTCGAGTTTTTATTATTAGAGGGAGCCCAAGCGGGGCTGTCTTGGCTTACTATTTTACAAAAGCGCGAAAATTATCGGATCGCCTTCGATTATTTTGAGGCGAGTAAAATGGCGCTCTACTCAGAAAAAAAGCAGCAAGAGCTGCTTCAAAACTCCGGAATTGTCCGCAACAAGCTCAAAGTGAAAGCATTTATTAAAAATGCTGGTGTCTACTTGGCCATCGTTCAAAAACACGGCAGCTTTAAAAGTTATATCTGGCAATTTGTCGGCGGCCAGCCCATACAAAATCATTGGCGCGCGATGAGCGAGGTGCCTGCTACTTCACCCACGTCGGAGATGATGAGTAAAACATTAAAACAGTCTGGTTTTAGCTTTGTTGGTCCGACTATCTGCTATGCCTTTATGCAAGCTACAGGCATGGTTAACGATCATTTAATAACATGCCCCAGCCATTTAAAATGCAAAGAACTAGCACAGACAAATATCTAAAGCCTGTTTATAGAATATTTAACTTATAAATTATTGACCCTGATAACGAACAGTGTTGGAATGAGTCAAAACCGATCACCGAAGCGCACTAACCGCCCATCTACTTAATGATTTGCTGTCAGCGCTATACTCGCGAGGATCTGTCGAAGCAACCATCTAAGCCGATGGGATCGCCACAATAAAAGTGCAACCGCACCAGATTTGTGCACCATTAAGACCTACACCCTAGGGTAAACACAATGGTTATATCAATCACGTATTGGCTTAAAACAGTTCGATATAGCTTAGCTGCCCGCAAGACTTAAACGAAAGCACTAAGCTTCTATAAAAACAACACAATAAACCAACGTCGCCGAGAGACATTTTAATCGATACTAGGATGCGTTGATAATCACTAGCGAGACAAGGTGCATAATGAATAACTTAAAAGACATCAAATGGTACGCAACGGTTAAAATAAAAATGATTTCATTGCTTATTTTTACTATGTCGGTAGTAACCATCATTGTGGGCGTACTCTCATACAACTACATCAAAGATATTGAGACTAACAAATTGACGCAGTTTGCTAATTTAACGGCCGATCGTGTTGCCAAAAGCCTTGAAACGCCTATGTGGAATATTGACCGCGAACAAGTCAATGACTTGCTCATCACCGAGCTTGGGCTTTCGACGATTGTTGGTATCGTCGTTAACGATCAAGGCAATCAGGGTGTAATGGCTGCCAAAAGCCGTGATCAAACTAATCAAATTATCGACTATAGCGGCTCGTTTAACCCTCTTAATATTCAAATCACACGGAAAATTGTCCGCGCGGGCACAAGCATCGGCTCCCTGATCATCTATGTTACTCGAGACGAACTTAACGAAGCCCTGTCTCAGTTTGCCCTTGGCATTATTGCTCTTATTATTATTCTCGCCATCGCAATTTTCATTATTATGAATATTTTGCTAAGCAGTATTGTGATCAAGCCTCTTATTCAACTGGCGGCTACAGCCGATGCAATCAGCCTAGGAAAGCTTGAACAAAGTTTTCAAGTTAACTCCGAGGACGAAATTGGATTTTTAGCGGATTCATTCAAAAAAATGCAAGTCAGTTTGCGTATTGCGATGAAGCGTATATCTCGAAACGCTGAACTCGCTAAAGCCCAACCCGTTTTAAAGTCCGCCTTTAATCAAGAACTTATTACCAGTTTTGTTCGGCAGATAAATAATGAAGGCAAGTTGCCCTCATTAACAAGTATCTTCAACGTTGCCTCCAAAGCCAATACGATTCCCGATGATCTAATCGCTGCTGCATGGCAAGAGTGGAACAAAGGAGACCGATAGATATAATTAAATGGTTAGTTAACTAATTGATGGGTCGTTAAGATGGATCGTTAACTAAAAAAGCCGCTCGATAACTTGAGCTACCATCAGCTTATCGATGTATCTGCAGAAGCTCCGCGAGTTCGCAGGCTTAAAACTAACCACATTACCTCCCTAAAGGGCTGCTAATGAAGCTGTCATCATATTGTCATAACGCCAGTTCATGATGTGGCTAGCGTTACCGAGACACCCACCACAAAAATAGTCATCACTAGCTTTTATCACGACTATAAGCATCCAAGCTAGGTCGATGGCTACTCTGGATAATCATTAATGAAGCGTGAACCTAAAGCTTTACCTAACCTGAACACCATACTTCAACCTGATTTTTGTTCGTCTTTTATGCATTCACCAACCAGCCAGCATCCACCAAAAATACTGTTGCTTTATGGCTCTCTACGGGAGACCTCATACAGCCGTTTGGTGATTGAGGAGTGCGCATTACTACTAGATCATATGGGCGCAGAA
>JBLIME010000130.1:0-7797 GCA_047638515.1 Pseudohongiellaceae bacterium | reverse complement strand
ATGGTGTGACTGCTCTCGTTTTTTAACGTTAACATTCTCTTTAAGTATTCATTCAAATATTTTTATATAGCGGGCGTAAACAATGAGCGTAAAATAAGTCCTTAGTAATGGCTATTTTAATTATCGATTTGATGAAATGTCGTTGACCTACGCACAGCGAACCTTAATTGTGCCAATGTTCAAACAGGCATGCGAGCAGTGGCATCGAGTACCTCTGGAATATACGTCCAACTCAGAAAATTAAATCAATCAATAGGGCTGGCCTATAAAATAGCGCTTAAAAGTCTAACAAGATAAAGGACGACATTGAAGTTGAGTCAATGTCTAAGCGCTAATGATTAATTGTACCCGCACACTCGTAAAGAGAGATTAAATGTGTCTGCGTTTTAGCGGGCTACACCATGTTTGGCATCCCTAGGCATATTAAGATTTTATAAAAATTAGTTTTTAACAAGCCCATGACAAAAGAATGAGAGCAAGCAATGAATAAAGCCATTCATAAAAAAAATCAGCCGCATCACAGTGGCACGAGTTACCTAGACGATCGCCCACAGGGTCTCCAAAAGGACTTCATCATCGAAGGTGCAGGCTGCGCCAGTTGTGTGGGTAAAATTGAATCCGCTTTAAATAAAGTTCCCGGTGTTCTTCAAGCTGAAATGAACTTTGCTCAGCGTACGGTCAGCGTTAACGGCAGCGCAAAAACTCTCGACTTAATCCACGCGGTAGAGCAAGCGGGGTATAAGGCTAAAGTCAGCAGTGCAGATAATGACGATGACGCCTCCAGTGAAAAAGAGGCAGCTGATTACGCACATTTCACAAAGCTAATGCGCGATATGATTTTGGCCTTAACTTTGGGAATACCGTTAATGGTCTACAGCCTTTTTGGTGGCAATATGACAGTAACGTCGGTTAGCGATCAGCTAGTCTGGTTAGTGGTCGGCCTGTTAACTTTCGCAGTTATGATTTTTTCAGGAAAACACTTTTATGTCGGCGCTTGGAAATCGGCTTGCAACCAGTCGGCGAGTATGGATACCTTAATAGCCTTGGGTACCGGCACTGCTTGGTTGTACTCAATGGTGGTGGTTCTTTTTCCCGATCTAGTGCCAGGAATGGCGCGTCATGTTTATTTTGAAGCAACAGCCATGATTATTGGTTTGATCAACTTAGGCTTAGCTTTAGAGTTAAAAGCGCGAAGCCGCACCTCTGATGCCATCAAACACTTAGTTGGCCTACAACCAAAGACTGCCTGTGTTATTCGAGACAAAAAAGAGATCAATATAGCGATTGCCGATGTCTTATTAAATGATGTCGTGCGTGTTCGTCCTGGCGAACGTATTCCTGTCGACGGCCTTGTAACCGCAGGGCACACCGCCATTGACCAATCTATGCTGACCGGTGAACCCATGCCTGTCGATAAAGTAATAGGTAATTCTGTCGTCGCTGGCACCATCAATAAAACGGGCTCGATTCTGATTAAAACTACTTGCGTGGGTAAGCACACAGCATTAGCGCAAATTATTAATATGGTAAAACGCGCACAGAATTCAAAACCGCCCATTGGACGTATAGCGGATACGATCGCTGCCTACTTTGTCCCGGCAGTGATTGCTATTGCAGTTATAAGTGCCTTAGTCTGGCTTAACTTTGGCCCAGAACCCAGCGTAGCCTTTGCTATAGTTTCAGCAACTACTGTACTTATTATTGCCTGTCCTTGCGCCTTAGGTTTGGCAACACCCATGTCAGTTATGGTCGGAATTGGTAAAGCTGCGGAAGCTGGTGTATTAATTCGAAACGGCGAAGCCCTTCAAACTGCTTCTAAAATCACCACGGTAATTCTAGACAAAACGGGTACTATTACGCTTGGTACCCCCAAGGTTACCGATGTAAAGCTTGCAAATAATTTTACTGAAACAGAAGTGTTGCAACTTGTTGCTAGCTTGGAGTCTTTGTCTGAGCATCCCTTAGCATTAGCTATTGTCGAATCAGCGAGAGCGCTTCGGATACAACTATCTGCAGCGCATGACTTTAATGCTATTCCTGGACTTGGAGTTGAAGCAAATGTAGATGGCAGGCAATTATTGTTTGGTAATGAAAAACTAATGCTTGAGCGTGGTATAGATCACACTGACTATATCGAAAGCGCACAGGACTTGGCGATTGAAGCGAAAACACCATTGTATTTTGCCATTGATAATAAGTTCGCCGCCATTATTGCCGTAGCTGATCCTATAAAAGATGATTCAGTCGCGGCTATTAAGCGCTTACAAAAAAATGGAATTCGCGTAGTTATGCTAACCGGTGATAACCGCGATACAGCAAAAGCCGTTGCGAAAAAAGTAGGCATCAACGAATTTTTTGCTGAAGTGTTACCGCAACAGAAATCTCTAAAAATTCAAGAGTTTCAGCAAAGAAATGAAATTGTTGGTATGACTGGAGACGGAATCAACGATGCACCAGCACTAGCTACAGCTGATGTTGGTTTTGCAATGGGCACGGGAACCGACATTGCTATCGAGAGCGCGGACATCGTCTTAATACGGGGCTCACTTCACGGCATAGCAGATGCGATTGCTGTCAGCAAGGCCACTTTACGCAATATAAAACAAAATTTATTGGGTGCTTTTATCTACAATGTTGCTGGTATTCCAGTTGCAGCTGGTGTCTTGTATCCATTTTTTGGTGTATTGCTCAGTCCGGTCATTGCCGGTGCTGCAATGGCTTTTTCATCATTCACGGTAGTAAGTAACGCCAACCGTCTACGCTATTTTAAAACCGAAAGTATTAGAGTAATAGACGCAAAGGAATAGAAGAAGCGTCCAGATCAATGTTAACCGTTAATGTTGTGGGTTTAATACTGGTAGCAGTTATTGTATGGTGGGTTTTGTCATACCGCCTAAACGCGACTCAACTAGCCAATATCAATACTGTTGTTTTGACAAAAAATAGCATCCACACCTTCACAAATAAACATATTTTTTAGAGTCTTTACATAAAAGTAAGAGGCTGTGCAGAGACGCTGCTGTGGTCTCATCTTTGTGCCATTATGAGTTAATCAGTCAAAAAAAGAGTACTGCCTGCAATGACACTGACGATCTATGTTTTTAACTGTCGGCTACAAATATATTGTGGTCAGTGAATAATCTATTAGATAAGGAATGCACTTAAGTAAAAATGTATATCCAGTTTAATGAGACCGACTCTGAGCTGGGCGAAGGTTAATTTAATAAGGAAAAGATTATGGATAAAGTAAATGCTTAATTAGCGGATATATCCGTTACCCCTCGTCAGACAGGCTTAGGTATTATAGTAGTTTTGGTCGTCTACCTCGTCTTCAGCAGCTTTTACACGGTCTCGGCAGAGTCCGTCGGCATTGTACAGCGCTTTGGCAATTATCATTCATCCGTTGAACCGGGTCTACATTTTAAGATTCCTTTTGGTGTTGATACCGTAATTGAAGTGCCTATAAAACGTCAGTTAAAAGAAGAATTTGGCTTTGGTACCGCCGGTGCCACCTACAGCGAACAAATTTCAAATCCACGAGAATGGCAGCTAGAAACAACTATTGTGACGGGTGATTTAAATACCGCTTTAGTTGAGTGGGTGATTCAATTTCGTATCGAAAACGCGTTCGATTTTCTATTCAAAGTTCGCGATCCCGGTGCTGCCTTACGCGACATATCCGAGTCAGTTATGCGAGAAGTTGTGGGTGATCGAACGGTAGACGAGGTACTCACAATTGGCAGACAGGACATAGAGGCGACTGCTCAGGTAAAGATGCAAGAGCTCACTAATCTTTATCAGATGGGTCTACGCATAGATCAGGTTCAGTTAAAAAATGTAAACCCACCACGACCCGTACAGGGCTCCTTTGACGAAGTCAATGAGGCCCAGCAGGAACGTGAGCGTATGATCAACGTTGCTCGCGGTGAATATAATAAAGCGATACCTAGGGCCAAGGGTAGGGCAGATCAAAAAGTTCAATCATCAGAGGGCTACGCGATACAGCGTGTTAACGAGGCCGAAGGTGATTCGAATAAATTTAATGCGCTACTGGCAGAGTATATTAAGGCTCCAAAAGTAACTAAACGTCGACTTTACCTAGAAACGATGGCCGAAGTCTTACCCAAGGTAGCCAATAAAGTGATACTCGATGATCAAGCCGCATCTATATTGCCATTGTTGCAGCTGAATAGTATGAAAGGAGATGCAAAATGAACAAATTAAGCTACGCATTAATTGCCCTACTTATTCCATTAGTTATTGTGGGCTATGGATCGCTTTATCGTGTCAATGAAACAGAGCAGATTATCGTCACTCAGTTTGGGAAGCCCGTCGGGGATATTGTTAGTGAGGCAGGCCTGAAGCTGAAGGTTCCCTTTATCCAAAAAGTTAACCGTATCGAAAAGAGAATTTTATTATGGGATGGCGACGCTAATGATATGCCGACTAAGGATAAACTTTATATAACTGTCGATACGTTTGCACGATGGCGTATTGAAGACCCACTGCAGTATTTTCTAAGATTAAGGGACGAGCGTAGTGCTCAGTCACGATTAGAAGATATTTTAGGTAGTGAGACTCGTAATGCTGTTGCTAGACACCAGTTGATAGAAATCATCCGCACCACTAAAGGCCGCAAACCTGCGGTTGATGCACTCTTGGCCGATGCCGACATAGGCAAGCTCTTACCCATTAAACGGGGGCGTCATCAAGTCGAGAAAGATATTTATTCTGCAGCTTCAGGCAAGTTATCTGAATTTGGTATAGAGCTATTAGATATTCGTTTTAAGCGTATCAATTATAATGAAAGTGTACGACAAAAAATATATGCCAGAATGATAAGTGAACGACAGCAAATTGCAGAGCGTTTTCGTTCTGAAGGTGCAGGTGAGGCAGCTAAAATTCTTGGTAGTAAAGAAAAAGAGCTTCAGCGTATTGAGTCTGAGGCCTACCAAAAAATTCAAACAATTCAGGGTGTTGCAGATGCAAAAGCAACAGAGATATACAACTTAGCCTATAATAAATCAAAAGACGCTGAAGAACTTTACACCTTTGTTAAAACGTTAAAGACTTATGAAAGTGTGATTGATGCTAATACCACGCTTGTGTTGACAACAAATAGTGATATTTATAAGCTGTTAAATGGTATCGATTAGTCTCAAACGTGGGGTATAGAGCTAAAATAAGTCATCAAGCGCGATAAAAGCTAAATGGCAAATCGTTGTCTCTACACTCCTTATTTTTAAAATTTACAGAATTAAAGTATCGGCTGATTTGACTAATCTGTTGATGCTATTATTAGTCGTCTTAAACTTGACTCGAAAATTGGTTTGTTGAACATTAAATAAACCAATTTTCGATTATAGACCCATAAAAAAGTAGCTCAATTCATCAATTATAGGTTTCCGTTGTTAGTATCGTCCTCACCATAAAAATTTTCGGTTCAAAAGAATACGGTTTCTGTTCGCTGAACCAATGAAAATCTTAACCTTTAAATACCAAACTGATAAATTTACTGGCGTATAATTACCTGATCGGTTTCAGTCTTTTGAAAACTAAATTTTTTATTGGCTCGATACTTTTTTATACTTTCTTTTATAATTGCTGATCACTGTGATTTGTTAGCTTTGACGTTTCTAGCGTTAGTTAACACACAAACTAACGAAAAATAGCAACTAGCAATCAGCGCTAGGCCCCAGACAATTGCGGCTCCGGCCGGTAAATCGAAAATTGCAGAAAATATCAAGCCAAGGCTATAACCCAGTGCGCCAATAATGAAGGCTTTCAATTTTGGACTGCTGTGTCTTAGTGTCACCAAACTTGGAATAATTAAACTAGCAAAAACAAGATACACACCTACAACTTGTGTTGAAAGAGTAATAGTGACCGCAAAAAGTGGATAAAAAAGCCATTCACCCACGTTTTTTTTCAGACCGTACCAGACACAAATTATAATCACATAAGCGCTTGCTAAAGGAATGAGTTCCTGTGGCTGCAGCCATAAAATTTGACCCACAAGAATTTTTTTAAGCTGTTCACCTCCGTGTGGATCAGCAGCTAAGAGTAAAATACTACCAGTAGCTGCGAGAATAAATAAAATACCAATGATAGCTTCTTGAACACGCACTTCTAATCGTCGTATTTTATATAAGCTTAGAGCTCCAACAATAGCCGCAGACACTGCAATCAGTGTTTGCGGTACAGCACTGCCTTCACTGATCCATAAGGTATTTGCTGCAACCACGCCAAAGGCAGCTATTTGTGCAATAGCAAGATCTAAAAAAATAATTCCACGTTGAAGTACCTCTCTCCCAAGAGGCACGTGTGTAAACAGTATAATCAAGCCTGCAATCATTGCAGGCCAAAGAATCTCAACTTGGAGCATTAGTAGTTCCATATAATATGCTCTTAGTTAATTTGAGTAAGCGCAGATATGACTTCGTCATAAAGCGACGCCAAATCGGTTGCCTGCTCACTACCACCAACCGTAAACGGTAATATCAGCAATGGCACCTGTGTTTTTTTACCTAGCCATTGAGCACCCTTTGGGTTTTGATAGTTTGCTAATAAAATATAATCGGGCTGATCAACACGAACTTGCTGAAGTAATTGTGCTAAATGTGCACTTGTAGGTGGAAGTCCTGGCTGCGGTTCAACGTCGCCGATCTCAACCATCCCAAGCCAATTAATTAAGTAGCTCCAGTTCTTGTGATTAACAATAACTTTTTTGTCCTTAAGTGTTCGAGCCTGGTCCTCCCAGCGGATAATATTTTTTTCCCATTGTCTATTAAACGCAATCAGCTGTTGTTGATAATAAAGTTCGTTTTTAACATCAAGTAGCTGCAGTCGTTGCATTAGTGCTGTGGCGATTGTTATCACCCGATAGGGATCCCAGTGAACGTGCGGATTACCTCCAGCGTGTACATCTCCGTCTCGACGATCGAGCTCTTGCGGTACTTCAATACGCTCTACATAATCGGTTGCTAAAAAATAGCCCGGTTCGTTTTCTTGGATAGCAGCGTTACCCGACTGCCGCAACAGTAAAGGCAACCAACCAATTTCAAGTTCGGCCCCCGTGCATACCAAAAGATCGGCTTGGCGTGTTTTTGCGATCAGTGACGGACGAGCTTCAATATGATGAGGGTCTTGGAATGCAGTCGTCGCTGAATATACCTTAACGTGACTGCCTCCAATTGCCTCAACCAACGATTTCCATTCGGGTTCACAGGCAAATACACTGACTTTTGCAAAAGCCTGTGGTGCTAGCATCATCAGACCTAGGCTGATAATAAATAGTAATCTCATGTTAACCCTCGCTTAAAATGTATGTGATGCATGAGAACCCAAGCTCATCGTATACTGAAGCGTAACAATATTATTGTCGTCGTCGAGGCCATTATCAAGCAGACTGTACTGCAAGCGGATACGGCTAAAGTGGCTCGGTGAGTAATCAAGCATTACGCTAGATTTGTTTGGATCGCCAGCCGTACCTAAGTTAGATTCATCAAGAAACTCTTCGGCATCGATGCCTGAATTAACAAAGTTAGAAATTGTGTTCTTTGCCTCTAGGTGATCGTAGCGAAGTCCAACGCGCCAAGCAGGCATAAACTGATAGACCCCCTGTATGTAATAACCTTTTTGTTCTCCATCTAAGCTAGCTTGAGCGCTAACCTCGCCTTCAGTAAACTCAGAGTCAGCTGTCTCATTTTTAACAAAATATTCGGCTTGGATTTTTAAGTTAGTGGTCTTAGCGTTACCTTGTGGAGCCCATTTATAAACAAAATCAATACCGGTAAC
>JBLIME010000129.1:0-7901 GCA_047638515.1 Pseudohongiellaceae bacterium | reverse complement strand
ATCTTTGCCATGGAAGTCGTGTTGATGAGCTATACCATCGTAGGTTTTATACCCATTATGATGGCATCTGTTTGTGGGGCACTCATTGCGCGCGCAGCCTTCGGCAATGAAATATTTTTAACCATTGACAATGTCGAGTTAAATGGCCTGATCGAGATGCCTTTTATGATAATCGCCGGGGTTATTATCGCTGTATTCGCCAGCAGTTATATCAAGCTACAACTGTGCTTTCATCACTTTACGCACTACCCCATTTTTGCTCGAATCATGGCTGCTGGACTAATGACAGGCTCTGTTGCTTTACTTTTTCCAGAGATACTTGGCCTTGGTTATGACACTATTAATTTGACCCTTGAGGGTAAACTCGGTTTAGGCTTTTTATTGGCTCTTGCCTTATCAAAAATCATTGTGACTAGCTTTAGTATTACTATGGGTATACCTGGTGGCATCATCGGACCACAATTGTTTATTGGAGCCTGCATTGGTGGCTTTATTGGTATCGTTGGCAACAGTTTTTTTCCAGATAACATTCATAATAATGGCATTTATGTTTTGCTCGGTATGGCAGCAATGATGGGAGCTGTGTTGAATGCACCCCTAGCGGCATTGATGGCCGTGCTAGAGCTAACTTATAGTCCGGGTGTTATTTTTCCGAGCATGTTGATTATTGTTGTCGCCTGCGTATTAACCCGGTATCTATGCAAAGGTGACGGTATTTTTTTGGCACAGCTCCAACTTAAAGGCACTCGATTAAATACCAGCCCGATTAAACAAGTACTCGGGGCTATCGGTATCCGCAGCGCCATGACAACTGCGTTTACTGAATGCGAGTCAATAATTTCTGAGGCTGCGGCTAATCATTTGCTGACAACTAACCCTTTATGGATAGTCATCGAATCTCGGGATGGCTTATCATTACTGAGAGCGGCTGACTTGGCGCTCGCATTAGAAATCTTAAAAGAAGATTCTGACGTAATAAGGAATTATCCAGCAGCGATCGATCATGAAATAACCATAGATTTGCTAGAGATACCCGCACAACGCTTTGATATACTACCCATATCAGAGCTCGCTAGTTTGTTCGAAGCGAAACAGATACTGGATAGTCAACCGGGGTGCGCACTAGTTGTTACTCCTCAAGTGCAAGTAACTTCTGTGTCAAAAAAACTAGGCCTTATTACCCAAGACACCATCAACCATTACTATATATAACCTATTATTAACAGATTGGTTACACTCGTAAGTTATTAAAGGTTTACCGATGCTTTGGATTAAATCGTTTCACATTATTGCCGTTGTTTGTTGGTTTGCCGTTTTATTTTATTTACCGCGCCTATTCGTTTATCACTCAATGAGTGATGACGAAATCAGTAAAAAACGTTTCATCATTATGGAAAGAAAGCTCCTTCGGGGCATAGGTACACCTTCGATGATTGTAACCATCGTCTTGGGATTCTGGGTCGCAAGCTACGCTGATGACTATTATTATTTGCAGACTTGGTTTCAAGTAAAAATATTATTGGTTGCCGTACTCGTTGGCTATCACTTTTGGTGTGCAAAGATATGGAGAGAGTTTCGTGAAAACAATAATAAATATGGTCATGTTTTTTATCGTTGGTTCAACGAAGTGCCCGTTTTATTTTTGATCGCTATCGTCTGCTTAGTTGTTATTAAACCAGTTTTTTAAGACTGACGCCCCACAGGGCCACGCACAGAAATTTTGGGTGAGAACATCTAGCACTAGAATTTACAGACAATAATGGGCAACAATCTCGAACAAAAAAGTTTCATCACAGGATTCAAGCACTGTGTTCAGCATTAATATTTAGGAGCTTCTAGAGGTAAGTTCACATTTTATCCAACGCTACTAATCGCAATATATAATGTTGAGTCCCCACTAATTACGTCACTTAGCAAGTTTTTTTGTACAATCATAGTTAGCATTCCATTTTTTTATCTTATAAAGGTTTCTTATACCAATGTCACATTCAACATCGCGCTCACAAGCTTTATTTGCCGAGGCCCAAAAAGTTATTCCCGGCGGCGTAAATTCACCGGTTAGAGCTTTTAAAGCTGTCGGCGGTACACCTATTTTTATAAAGCGAGCCAAGGGTGCTTACATTTACGATGAAGACGACACACGTTACATTGATTACGTTTTATCTTGGGGGCCAATGATTCTTGGTCATGCGAATGACGATGTCCTTAAAGCGGTTACTGAAAAAGCCAAAGATGGTCTTAGCTTTGGCGCGCCGACCGAACTTGAAACCACCTTGGCACAAGAGGTCTGCAAGATCATTCCGAACATGGATCAAATTCGTTTTGTAAGTTCTGGAACCGAGGCGACCATGAGTGCTATACGACTTGCACGTGGCTTTACCGGCCGGGACAAAATTTTGAAATTTGAAGGCTGCTATCATGGTCACTCAGATTCTCTACTCGTCAAAGCCGGTTCTGGGGCATTGACTCTGGGCGTGCCTAGCTCACCCGGAGTTCCTAAAGTATTGGCGGACCACACCATCACCTTGAGCTACAATGACATAGCACAAGTAGAGGCTTTATTTGCAGATATTGGAGATGAAATTGCCTGCATTATCGTTGAACCTGTGGTCGGTAATATGAATTGTATTCCTCCCGTTGACGGATTTTTGCAGACTCTGCGCAAGGTCTGTGACGAACATAAAAGCTTGTTGATTTTCGACGAAGTGATGACAGGTTTTCGTGTTCATCCCAATGGCGCTCAGGGCCACTATAAAGTCAATGCAGACATTATCACCCTAGGTAAAGTTATCGGTGGCGGTATGCCGGTCGGCGCGTTTGGGGGGAAGGCTGAGATAATGAATCAAATTGCGCCGCTTGGGCCAATCTATCAAGCCGGCACGCTATCGGGCAATCCAGTGGCAATGGCAGCGGGCTTAGCCAACTTACAGGGCTTACAAAAAGAAGGATTTTACGAGACATTGTTTGCAACTACCACCGCTTTAGTGACGGGTTTGCAAGAGCGCGCAGATGCAGCGGGTATTCCATTTACCACGAATCATGTAGGTTCGATGTTTGGCTTTTTCTTTTTAAAAGACAACCACAATGTAACTCGGGTGACTAATTTCCAACAGGTGATGGATTGCAACAGCGAACGCTTTAATCAATTTTTTCACTTGATGCTAGATCAGGGTATTTATTTTGCGCCGGCTTCGTTTGAAGCAGGCTTTACTTCTATTGCACACAGCGAAAATGACATTCAAGCCACACTTGACGCCGCCGCAGTAGCTTTTGCCGCGTTAAGCTAGAATTACTTAACACCTTCGCTTTTTCACCAAAAAATGCCCAGCTTACATTAAAAGCATTGAGAAAATAATGACAACACTTTCACTGCCTGGTTCCTTAATTGATAGTCAATGGCTGGCTGATAACATTGATCACCCAAAGCTAGTCATTCTCGATGCCAGTTCATATATGCCGGGAGTGCCTCGCAGCGCTTTTAACGAATGGCAACAACAGTCAATTCCTGGCGCTCACTTCTTCGACTTCAACGAAAAGTTCGCAGATACCACCTCGACCCTGCCACATATGTTGCCATCAACAACAGAGTTTACCCGAGAGGCTAGAGAGCTAGGCGTTAATCAAGACAGTATCATCGTCGTCTACGACAGTACTGGAATATTTTCAGCACCGCGCGCCTGGTGGATGTGGACCACCATGGGACATAAATCCTGTGCCGTACTCGATGGCGGTCTACCCCAGTGGCTTGCAGAAGCCAGAACAACCGAGCCTGGAGAACAAGCATCGAGAGAGCTCGTTGCCATCGGTAACTTTACTGCTACAAATCAACCACAAAATGTAAAAAACGTGGCGGATATGAACGCGGCAATTCGGCAAGAGCACATTTGTATTTTGGATGCTCGCTCGAAAGATCGCTTCGATGGCGTCGCCAAAGAACCGCGAGAGGGCCTAATAAGTGGGCACATCCCTTCATCCAAAAGCCTGCCTTTTGATCAGCTCCTCGACAAGGGTAAATTCAAACCCATCAATGATATTAAGCGGTTGATCGATAACCAAATACAGGTCGATCAACAACTTTATGCAACCTGCGGCAGTGGTATTACTGCCTGTATATTGGCTTTTGCAGCGCACCTAGTCGGCATAAAAAATATTGCCGTCTACGATGGCTCTTGGTGCGAATGGGGAGACCCTAAGTATCAACTACCCATTGACAGCAACCTGAAAATTACAGCTCTTGACGACCACTGAACAGCTGTTACTTTCCAAACACGTATTGTATTTTTAGAGCGATCAAGCTTGTACAAAGACTCGCAACATAAAATACTTGTTCACTAACAGATTTAAGCTATAGGATGCCTTAGTGAGAAGTCCCATCATTATTCATAACGAAGAATCAAGTGAGTACTTTTTCGAGGAAGGTTGTTACATTTTAGAATGCTCAAATTCAGACAGCGACCCAAGCCTCTCTATCGCTCGTGCACGCCTAGAGCCCAATACTCAAACAAAGCTACACAAGCTCGATAAGACTATTGAACGCTACATCATTTTGCAAGGCCAAGGTGAAGTGACTCTAGGGGATTCAACCATGAATTGTCTGGTTCAAAATATAAAGGCAAACGATGTGGTCATCATCCCGAAAAATTACCCGCAATCTATTAAAAATACGGGCAACCAAGATTTAATTTTTTTAGTAATTTGCACACCTCGATTTAATGCCGATAATTACAGCGATTAGAACGCGAAGACTAAGCCTCTGAACTGAGTCTCAACTCTGCAGTGACTTTTGTTCTTAAATTGACGGACTCTTGTTACTCAACTATCAGACTGTCTTTCAAGACCCAGGCTAACCACAGTGACTTGTATTTTATTTTCATTCTCGACTGTAATTTACGGCCTGCTTCATAGCGCTATGATAATTCAGACTGGTCTTTGCATTGAAAAGCAACGTGGAAGAAGAAATAACTCAAGCTTTATCTAACGGCGCCTCGCTCTCCTTCAAGTCTTCCGGCCGGTTATATTGATATTATGCTGATAGGTAACAAGATCGCTAAGTGCTAGCTGATCATCGTAGCTAGGCATTATAGTTTGTCAAAACCTAGTCGTATGATTCATTTGTCAAAATTGTTACCTTCCAACAACTCCACAAATGACTCTGCAAGATTTTCTAAATCGTCGACCAACTACTCTTATTAATTGATTCGCCATCGTAAAACCATTGTGTTATAGCCTGATTACACTCAGGGTGACGATGCCCATAACCATCAAATACAGCAATTCACAAATGCCGTTACGCCCAGCACACCCAAAAGAACTGAAATGTATGGGCGTTGTGTTGACCGCATCACCAGTTTCAAAAGTCATCACCATTAAAATTGCCAAGCCTATATGAGACGACCCATATGACCGGTCTCAAGGCTTGAGTCATCAGATTGCTGCAAACGACGGGCCACCCTGACGGCTATCACTGCAATATGGGCAGGGGTTCGACAAATAATTTTAACTCCATCATGCAACTATGCACATACCTATCGATCAAAGAGTCAATTATTAACAATAACAAATGGCCCTGCTGCGGCATCAATCTGTCCGTTTCCAAAAAATCAAAATCACTCGGTTGCACAACCCTTTTTAGGGTACAACGCTGGGTATCGTTGACAATTATTTGCCCAACTAGTGATAGTCGTTATTGGTCTACGTCGATTACAGTGCAGCATTCAAAATTTGTCGACTTACCTCGGGAGTAATCACCTTGTGCTCACCAAGTTTTACCATGCCATGCTGAGTTAACTTTTCAATCAACACATCAATTTCTGCCTCACCTAAATCTATATGTGATAAGCGAGTGGGCACTTGCATAGATTGAAAAAACGCTTCTGTTCGTTCAATAGCACGACTGATGCGCGAGTCTTCGTCACCTTCAGTGAGATGCCAAATGCGTTCGGCATACTGCAACAACTTCTCTCGCTTTGCGCCAGCGCACACCTTCATCACTGCAGGCAACACGATTGATAAGGTGCGTGCATGATCAATTTTGTAGGCACCCGTTAACTCGTGAGCAATCATGTGCGTCGACCAATCTTGTGGAACACCTGCACCAATCAAACCATTCAGTGCCATCGATGCTGCCCACATAATATTGCCACGCACATCTAAGTCCGCTGATGTCTCGGGAACCAGAGCCTTGGGCCCCTCTTCGATAAGTGTCAGCAACAGGCCCTCGGCAAAACGATCTTGTACCTTGCCATTAACGCTATAAGTTAAGTACTGCTCCATCGTATGAACAAAGGCATCGACAACACCGTTACCAATCTGACGATCAGATAAAGAAAGTGTTACCGCGGGGTCGAGCACGGCAAATAATGGTCGTATTAACGGACTCATGAAAGCTAATTTGTTGCCATCGCGAGTAACTACTGCACCCGTATTTGATTCTGAGCCAGTCGCCGGCAAGGTCAATACGCAAGCCAATGGAAGTGCCTGTTTAACAGGCAGCCCTTGCTCAAGTATCGCCCATGGATCGTCGCCTTCAAACATAGCAGCAGCTGCAATAAACTTGGTGCCGTCAACCACAGACCCACCACCAACGGCTAATAAAAAATCGATATCGTGCTGAACGATTAAGTCTTGAGCTTGCATTAAGGTGGCATAACTTGGATTGGGCTCAATACCAGAAAACTCGAACCAAGTGTGTTGACTTAGTGCCGCTACAAGTTGCTCGTACACCCCATTCGTTTTAATCGAACCGCCACCGTAAGTAACTAAGACTCTTGCAGTCTTGGGGATAGCTTTACTGAGAACTTTGATTTGGCCTTCGCCAAAATGAATCTTAGTCGTATTTTGAAAACTAAAATTTAACATAATAATGCTCCTGACTTACGCGGCGAGCGCAGCTAATAGTTTTTTAGCGGCAAGCTCTGAGCTTGCTGGGTTTTGGCCACTGATTAGCAGACCATCCTGAACTGCAAATGCATTCCAGTCAGCGACTTTTTGAAAGTCACCACCGCGCTTAACAAATTCATCTTCTAATAAGAATGGGACAACGTCCGTCAATTCTACTGCCGCCTCTTCGCTATTAGTAAAGCCTGTGATGGCTTTACCCTTGACGAGGTATTCACCGTTAGTATCTTTAATATTTAAAAAAGCAGCTGTCGCATGGCATACTGCAGCTACGGGTTTATTCGCCGCTAAAAAGTTTTCAATTAACGCTATAGAGTCAGCGCTATCGGTCAGATCCCACAACGGCCCGTGGCCACCTGGGTAAAACACGGCGCTGTAATCTGCGGCATTCATATCAGCTAGTTTTGCGGTATTTGCAACCAAAGCCTGCGCTTGGGTATCTGCATCAAAGCGCTTAGTCGAGGCAGTTTGGAAACCTTCCATCTCGCTCTTTGGATCAATCGGAGGCTGTCCGCCTGCGGGAGAAGCTAGCGTCACCTGGACCCCTGCATCAATAAAAGCGTAGTAAGGTGCAGCCAACTCTTCGACCCAAAATCCGGTCTTTTCACCGGTATTTCCGAGCTCTGCATGCGAGGTGATTACCATTAATATGTTGTTTGTATTTGAATCTGTCATCTTTTTATCTCTTCTGTCAATTGTGTTTCGGGCCATCGCTTGTCTAGACGTTTGACCATTGAGATTAGTGTATGCCCATATGTTGAAACTAACAATAAGGAGTTATTTGACTTTAATGGCAAATAAATTGATACAATCAATCATGAATGTATCTTTTGAACAACTAAAAAGCATGGTGGTTTTTGCTCAAGTCGTCGAGCAGGGCAACCTCACCGCCGCCGCCAAGCACATTGGATTATCTCGTGCAGTCGTCAGTTATCACATAAAGAAGCTAGAAACTCAGCTTGAGATAAAGCTACTCAATCGATCGACCCGAGCGATCGCGTTAA
>JBLIME010000128.1:0-7919 GCA_047638515.1 Pseudohongiellaceae bacterium | reverse complement strand
TTGATTGGTATTCTCAGTATTTTAATTCACCTTCTGCGCTACCGTCGGGAGGAGTCTCATATAGGAACCTTCATCAATAACGTCGAGGTGATGAGTCCCGATTATCTGGATGGGGTACCTGTCGGATCGATCATCGCGCAGCGTCAAGGCACAATTAGAACCATTCATAGGGCTAACGGCGAAATCAATCACAGCGCGCTCGCAGCCATGCTCAATGCCGACGAGGCCACGCAATTTGGCCTGATACGTTTTATCAATAATATACTTATTCTAACCGGCGTTTTCGGAACTATTGTGTCGTTGTCAATCGCACTGATTGGTGCCTCGGATCTCATCGACTCCGCAGATGCGAGCATCGGCGGTATGGGCCTCGTCATTCACGGTATGTCGACGGCCTTGTCAACGACCATTACCGCGATTGTCTCCTACGGTATATTTGGCTACTTTTATACTCGTCTCGGTGACGTTCAAACGCATTGTCTAAGCGGTATTGAGCAGCTGACCTTAGTGTATTTGTTGCCACATTATGTCAAGACTAGCGATGATGTTGTGCACCAAATGAGTGAGTTGGTCGAGTCAGTCAATCTTGCTGCCGATAAACTTCAGCACACTCAAGACATTTATTACAATGCTGCCGTTACCATGCAGCAGACCCAGGACACATTTTACGACGCAGCCATTTCACTTCAGCAAACCATAGCTGGGACTCAGCTGCAGGCAGATCAACATGCCGAGAATCAATTGCAGGTTGAGCGTGTTGTCGATGAGATGACGCAAATACGGCATATTTTACGCGAGGGCTTCCGTCTGCAGTCAGATATTGACGATAAGTCATTATGAAGAACGGTTTCGTGCAGATAGGAGGAAGCCAAGCAGGCATGGGTGGTGAAAACAGCTTTTGGCCCGCCTTTACCGATGTAATGATGGTGATCACACTGATATTTTTAATGGCCACCAGTATACTGGTGGTGCGCAACTGGCAGTTAGTCGCCGAGTTACAAGAAAGTGTCGCTGCTGAACGTGTCGCTGTCCAAATAATTGAATCGACGTCGTTAGAAAATGCCACCTTAGAAGAACGCCTTGCGAATGCGGAACAAACTAACTCAATTTTACGCTTACGCATAATGAAAAAAGATGAATTGCTCGCTCAGGCTCAAGTCACGATCGGTGCGCAGGAATTAAACCTAATAACGCTGGAGCAGCAAAATAGCGAGCTGCAATCGTCATTACAGCTAACGCAAGCTGAGCTAGGGATAGCCAAGTTCAATGTTAGTAAATCGACGGCTAGCGTTACTGAAATGACACAACAAATAGCTCAGTTAAATCAACAGCTGGCACAACAACAACAAGCCAATGACGATACGCGTTTGCTGTTAGGCAATGCGCGCCTCAAAATTAACGAACTTTCTGAGGCAAGTCGTCAGCAGCAACAAACCATTACTCGGCTTTCTGAACTGAAAAATCAGCAACAATTAACGGTTAGCCAGCTGTCTGAGTTGAAAAGCGAGCAACAACAAACCATCAGTCAACTTTCTGAATTAAAAAGTCAGCAACAACAAAGTATTAATCAGCTCTCCGCTGAAAAGTCTCAGCTATCGCAAGCAAGTGTCAATTATAATCGGCAGTTACAGACGCTCAAAAGTGATTATGATTTGGTTAAATTACAATACGAAGAACTCATTAAGCCAGCTCGTAGTGCGAAGGGTAAACACATTGTGCAGGTCTACTATATTAAGGATGGCACCGGAGTTAAAATTCGCTATCGCCAACCAAGCGATGAAGACTTCAGTCGTTTGACTTTGGTCGAAGTTGAAAAACGTCTCGATATACTTAAACGTAAATATGGTGATGAACTCTATATAAAGATCATCATTCCTGAAGATAGTGGATTGAGTTATAACGAAGCTTGGGAATTTATGCGTAAACTGTTAGCTAAGTATGATTATTATTACCAAGAGTAATGACACCACTAGCTTAGTTGCTTCGTCTATTTCTTTTGAAGTGAGGTACACAAGAGCGCGTCCTTATAAGCACTTTAAATAATTACAACGACGCGCTTTGTGATCAACTACATTGACTTTGTTGCCAAGCCAGAGCGTTGACTAGGAGCATTGATTAAGAGTATTGACTACGCATGTTAATTATCGATACCTACTTTATGAACAGCTTTACTACTAATCGGCTGTGTCTACTCAGCGCAAAAGTTGCCTAGATGTGATGAACTCGCCTTGTTTATTAAGTCACTCAGGCGCTTTTGAATGTGAAGCGGGGTAAAAATCAGCGGTAATTGATGCGTACTCCTGCTTAGCCGCTTCGAACGCTTTCATGTTTTCTTGATGCGATGATTCAAAACCAGCTTTTAGATCGTTAGCAAATTTCGTTTGTTTTTCGTAGGCTTCTTCTAATGATTTAGTTTGCGTGAGTTCTGTCGCATTTTTTACACTCGCTTCAACTAGGTTGGTCCAGTATAAATTAGTGCGAGCAGAATACTCACTCGCATACCTGGCATTGGCCTCTAGAACTTTTGCATTAGCTTCTAGACTTTTTTTAATACCATCTTCGAATTTTTTTTGAGTATCATTCATTTTTTTGCCTTTGCTGTCCACTAAAAAGAGGGACTTAATATTATTGTGCGGCGCACAATTAAGTCATGCTAGTCAATCTTTAGTGTCAAGTCAAGATAAATTGTGCGCCGCACAACTTATCTTCTATTCTGTCACTTTGGGCGTCACGTTAGGCACTGGGGTTAAGAGTGAAATAAAAGCATTATTTTAACGACGGATTCTAAGAGAGATTTCACTTTTCTACTTAGATCAGTCGCAGCCATTCTATGGCGCTTCTGATAATCCCTCCTTGTTCATCGATATTCACAACCCGTCGCTTTAGTTGTTTTTAAAAGCTATACAGCATCATGTTTGAGTATGTTTGGCGACTATGGCCAATAACGGGTAGTTTCAGCCAAAAAAACGCCGAAAAGTTAAGTTAATGCGTGGTTCCTTTACGCGCAGCTGTTTAGGGACTTGATGTTTCCAACAAGCTTGAGATTGACCCGACATAACAATCAGTCCACCGGGTTCGAGCGCCTGGCTGATAGTTTCACCACTTACCTTGTGGCGCATATCGAAGCGCCGCACTGCGCCAAAGCTTAAGGAACCAATTATAGGAGCGTGCCCTAATTCTTTTTCGTCATCGCTATGCCAACCCATGCCCTCGCCACCGTTATGATAAAGATTTAGCAACACTGAATTGAAGTCCTGTTGACAGTGCTCGCTAACTTCGAGTTTTAATTTGAGCAGTAGCTCTGTCCACGGCAAGGCTTTCCGTGTCGACTTTGAATAGTTGTAATTAAAGCCTTCATCGCCGTACCAGGCGACTTTACGCTTGGTGGTAATGTGCTTGCCATAAATAAATACGTTATCACATTGCCAAGGAATTTCTTGTAACAGTTTGTTGAACAAAATCTGTGAATTCTTGCCTGAATAGAGGCTGCCGTGATCAACTAAACTGCCATCAGCCGGTAGTCGTTCAATAGGATATTGATTATCAAAAAGATCCTTGGCCATTGTTGTAAATCCTGTATTATTAGGTGGGCACTGATGTTAACTTATGTCAACAGCAACGATATTGATCCAATAAAAAGTAAACACTTCGACACAGAGGCCTAGACTCGAACGTATGAATACAGTGCAGCGCGAGCTAGGTATTTTAGCCATACCAAGCGGACATATAAATTGAAGCATATGTCGACCCAGTTAGTGCTTTGATTAAACTACCTGCTCAGTATTGATGCTATGCTCAAGTTGTGTGGAGCAGCTTATCTACAGGGCTAACAGCAAACACTGGTGAGCTTTTCTCGTGTTATCTACGATAGCAGCTATTCATATAGTTCTTAGCATCAAGTCCAACACAATTTTATACCTGCAACCCAACTCTTAGGTTCTTATGCCACTCATTGAAATTAATAAAGTGCGTTACCGTCGTCATTTGACCATTATCATTGCAGCGTGTATTGGTGGTTTAGCCATTGGCAGCTTAGTACTGTCGCAATTACTGATTGTGTTTTTTCCCGATGAAAGTGGTAGTCACTTCCACTGGAATTTGCTGGGTGTTGTTGCA
Organism: Pseudohongiellaceae bacterium; assembly: GCA_047638515.1. Taxonomy (GTDB): domain Bacteria; phylum Pseudomonadota; class Gammaproteobacteria; order Pseudomonadales; family Cellvibrionaceae; genus CANLBN01. The sequence goes on along the minus strand of JBLIME010000128.1, from coordinate 3,803 downwards.
ACTGGAGGCATCATCGCTTGGTTACTTAATAAAAATCGTCGCCGTGACTTTATGACTGAGGTTGTATACGTATGGGAGCTAAAGCAAACGCTGAACAAGATAAATCGTAAGATGATGAAACTTAAAACTGCCGGTGAGGCAGGTAATCCTAGTGCCTTGCTCGCCATGCATTACTGCTACGAAGGCTCGAGCATATTATGGCTATTAGACGATAACACGCTATTAATGGACGAATTGAGTGCTAAACAGGCTGAGCTTAAAGGTTTGGCTAAAAAATTCAATCTCGTGTTAAATTCGAAAGAATTTCAAGAGCTAGATTTAAAACAGTTCTAACGCTTACGGGCTGGCTTGTATTGAGTGGCACAATAACCGCGACTCACATCGGGGCTACGCAGCTTTAAGTGCTTAGTTTTACGACCGCTCACGCGCGCACGCCAATTGTTGAACGTTTTGCGCTTAATATTGCGGCGCATTATTTCAATGACTTCGGGTTCGGATACACCGAAAAGGCGCTCTATGGCCTCAAAGGGAGTGCGATCTTCCCAAGCCATCTCAATGATTCTCGAAGTCTCGTCAGTGTTAAATGAGTCTATTTTTTCTTTAAAATCAGTTTTCATGCTATTTTTACTCACTAATATTGATTTCAGATGAACTGTAATTCATAAATTAATCGTCAGCTTAAAGATTCGGGCTTAACAGCCCACTAACTTATTTTACCAAGGCGCTTTTCATTAATCATATTAAGAAGTTCGCTAGCGGCAACCGCATCCGACATAGCTCGATGATGGCGCTGCATGCCAATATCGAAGTGTTTAGTTAAGTTAGCTAACGAATAAGATGACAAACCCTTGTAATATTTTCTCATTTCTCTCACCGTGCAAAGTTTAGGGCGGCGATAGTAGCGTTCTAGGCGGTTAAACTCTTCTTTAATAAAGCCATAATCAAAGTTCACATTATGCGCAACAAATACACAACCTGCAGTAAATTGATCGATAGCATCGGCGACCTCTGCAAACACTGGCGCATCGGCCACCATGGCGTCATCAATGCCCGTTAAAGCAGTAATATTGCGTGGAATAGGTCGTTGTGGATTTATTAGAGATTGCCATTCATCAATGACTTTACCATTGACGACCTTGACAATGCCAACTTCAGTTACCCTGTGGTGTTGTGCCTTACCCCCTGTAGTTTCTATATCTATAACCGCGTAGCTCTGCAGTGGGTCAACGGTCCATTTAACATTAGTTATGCGTACATCAAATCCCAGACTTTTGAGCTTTTGTATGCTCAGCAGTTGATTGCGGCGTAGTTGATCGCCCTCAGACTTTATCTCCTCGAAGCGCAACTTGTTAGCTATTGTCAACATAATATCGGGATAGCCATCGCTTAATTGCCCCCAGTCTTGCGCCATGGCTTTCAACAAACCGAGAAGGGAATTGAGTTCACTGTGATTAATTAATAGAATTAAGTGTTCGAGAATATGACTACGCCATTTAAAAACACTGTTTTTTTGCCCATAGTGCTCTGTTGCAGATTGAGATAATTGTTGAATAAGTTTCATCTTGCTAGTGGTGGATGCTAATCGGCTGTCTATTTGCCGACCGGCTAATGCGTAAAATTGGTTAGTCGCTAGAGACACGGGAACATGATCAAACTCATTACTTAAGCCTAAACCCGTTAATTGATAAATCTCATGCCAAAAATATAAACCAAATAACGAACGCCAAAGATCGTTTTCAGTACCAAAAGCTTGGTAGCCTTTTTTCTGGTAATAAGCGATCACTCCGCGTTCAACTGCACCCTTGTGCATTTCGTCAATAAGTAAAGTTTGGCTATTCTCACGCAACATATCAGTGAGGACACCTGCGCGTTTTTTGTAGAATTTACGCGCTAAGAAATCTTCGGCAAAAGCCAGTAAATTTTCTGACAATGGCGCATCGATTATACCTTCCAGTACTAGTTCAACATCGGTATGAAGACCAAGCTTAAAAGCCTGTCTTACCCATTTTTCTTGGGCTATATCGGTATTGGTTGCCTTTAACAAAAGTAGGCCGGCAGTCTGATCATGTTCGAGCAGTTCAGTAGCCAATAATAACCGCAACTGAGCGTTTAGCTCGAGTGCTTTGGCTCCAATAGGCAGGTCACAATTATCTAGCTGTTGTAGGACAAACTTGTGCCGGTTATCAGCGGCAGTCACTATATCGACAGCACTCGTTTTTAATAAGGTAAGCGTATCGCTGACTTTATTAAGCCTTAAGTGCGCATTGAATGCCGATTTCGCGGTTTCGATATCCGTAAATCTTGCCATCACTTGAGCGTGTTCTTTTCGGGTTCTCAGCACACCTAGGTCACGCATTGAAAATTGATTTAGTGTTGCGCTAAAGTTGCCAAAATATAAATATAAAAAATAGCTGATGTGTATTTCAAAATTACTTTGCCAATAGTTTTGGCCGATAGCAGTTTTAGGAATGCTTTTAGAGCTAGACGTATCTGAAAGATTCTCTAGCAGTTTAATTTTCGTTTGAGATTTTTTATAAGTTATGTTGCTGTCGCCAGAAAAACCAGCATCATTTAATTGATCAATAAGCTGGATAATTTCTTCTTTAGTTAAATGTTGAATGAACTCTGCAGCCGCCTCTGTCTCTATGGATCTGAACCAACCGCGGCTATATAACAAATAAAGGTTATCTTGAATATTCTCTATTTCGTCGTAGACATAACCGTTGGGATTTATGAATTTCGATTTACGGTTAATAAATCGAACAATCAAACACTGCTGAGATCGAGTTAGCCCCATAAAATCATCTATAAAGCGCTGATCATCAGAGCTCAATAGGAGCTCACAAGGCCCCGACACAAACTTTAAGAACTCGTGAAAATGACTCAAATAATAGTAGATGGGTAGTGGTCGCAACAGTTTAGCTCCATGGTGAGCGTTATAAATAGGTCTATTATTTACAGCTTACTAAAAAGCTGTCTTTATATACAGTACTTATTGTTGTTATTTTTAATGTGTAGTCTTCGTTCATGTAGACATCTACTCGTTCGATAAAATGTATGATCTAAGCCCCTGCTTAGATCATACATAGAGTTAGCTCATTATTAGTAATGCTCAACCAATATGGTGAGTTTAAGTAAGACTACAAATCTCGGACTTTTGGGTCATCAAGAATTGATGTTAACTTAATATGATAACTTTATTGTTGTGTGCTGATGACGAACGTGTGAATAGTTTTAATTTTTTAACAGATCTACGGTAAATTCTAGCCGTCTAAAGAGAGCTTGGCTGAGTGGCGACGATACCGGTGTCAGCTCTCTATTTTTTTATTGAGACCGCGCGGCAGAGTTTTTACAGCAACGGCGGCGGCGTTGCTTGAGGGTGCGTACCGTCAAATTGTTAGGTTGCGAAGTTAAGGGTATGTTGATGAATAGTACTCGTGGCCTATTGTGCTAATTAACTCCTTCTGACTTGTTGGTAGTTTGTTGGTCGACTCTTTTGAGTTAAATTCTACACGAGCGCTTAAGTTAAATAATCTGTTCTCTGATTAGTCCTCTGATTAGTCCTCTGATCGGTCCGTGAGGAGGCTTGTTAGTGTCTAGGTGTTTCTCTACAGTACCTCTCTACAGTATTTTTCTACAGCACCTCTCTACAGCACCTCTCTATAGTACTTTTCTAAAGTACCTCCCTACAGGATTTTCAAAGGGAGTGCTTAAAGCAATTAAGAGCTTGGTTCATTCAACGCTAAGATCATAACAATAAGTTTGCTGTAGCTGAACAGGGTCTATGTCTCGTCAGCGGGCAG
>JBLIME010000127.1:0-8108 GCA_047638515.1 Pseudohongiellaceae bacterium | reverse complement strand
TTTTATTTATCGGTTGACAACGACATTATGAATTCAAACGCACATAGTAATAATTCAGATCACCTAGCTGAACGATAATCACTATTGTAAGTGCTTACAAATGATTATCGTCAACCAAGCTAACGTCTAAAAAACTCTAAAAATGAATGTATTCCTATCCTATTATTTGCTTGAACTCTGCCAATACCCTTTTCTAGTTTATTAAAAATAATATTTTAATCTCAGCAGGGAGCAATAACATGAAAAGCAAACCGGAAATTAATAGAGCACTCAACTCTGCGCTAAAATGGCAACTCACCACCATCAATCAGTACTTCTTACATGCGCGAATATGCAAGAACTGGGGGCTGGGGAATCTAAACAAAAAAGCCTATAAACGATCCATCACCGCCATGAAATAGGCCGATAAAATCATTGGACGTATTTTGTTTTTAGAAGTGCTGCCTAATCTTCAAGATCTCGGCAAATTATACATCGGCGAAGACGTGCCAGAGATCATTAGCAATGATATGCGCATGTCAAACGAAGTGATTTTACAGCTGCGAGAAGCAATCAAAACCGGTGAAGAGACGCAGGACTTTATGTCTCGTGATGAGGTCAAAGAGATCCTAGAAAAGAAAGAAGAGAGTCTAGATTGGCTAGAAACTAAACAGCGGTTAGTTGACAATTCGGGCATTAAAAATTACTTACAAAGCATGATTGGAGAAGCTTGATGAAGGGTAGTCAAAGAGTCGTTGATGCGTTGAAAGGTCTGCTGGCAGGTGAGCTTGCAGCCCGTGATCAATATTTTATCCATTCAAGAACGTATGAGGATTGGCGACTAAATAAGCTCTATGATCGCCTCTATCATGTAATGGACGATGAAACTGGACACGCCGACCAAAGGATAAAGCCCATTCTGTCCCTAGAGGGAACCCCTGATCTCAACCAGCAAGAACAGATGAATGTCGGCAGCACGGTTCCAGAAGCGCTGCAGTGTGATCTAGATTGGGAGTATAAAACAGCCAGCCGACTCAGAGCAGCCATTGGCGTCTGTGAAGAAGAAAGTGATTACGTTACCCGTGACATGCTGGCAAAACAACTAGATGACACTGAAAACGATCATACGCATTGGCTGGAGCAACAGCTCGGCTTAATCAATAAAATTGGCTTACAAATCTATCAGCAAGCTCAAATTTAGTAACGGCTAAATGTGGATTTTACAGGCAAATACAATACCCAGATTACTGCCTGCCCACTAGGCGCTCATTAACATTACTAACCACCGCAGCTACTGTGTCATGGCCTCAACAAACGTTGAGGCCATGTTGATCCTTATAAGGGCAACATAGCGAAGGGTCGTCGAATGTTAATGTATACCGTCAGCGAGACAGACTCCTATAGCGATTTGAAGTAGGCAATGATCATATAGAACTATACCTCTAACCAGCTAATGTTGTGATTGAGGTCTCTCATTAAAAAACTTAGAACAGTCACTTATCAGTAGCAAATCCCTTGGATAATTTGAGCCTTCTACTTTTAGGGACTTCGTGACCACTCGAGTTAGTGACGCCACCAAGACTCGCCAGGCGTCATTGCGCTGATTACATCTAGCCTGCTTGATAGCGCATGGCCAACACTGGACACTGTAAATATAAACCTTTTTACAGCCCTCCCCACCTCCAAATTTTAGAGTGGATGATTGAAAAAACCTGTCAATTAAAATAATAAACTAATATGCAGGTTGCAAAGGCCCAACTTCAAATAATTTTTTATTGCTTTCTTACTTTTTTTGGCGGCGCTAAGTGCGACTGCACTCTCTTCAAGAGATATATAAAGACAAACACATCCACTGTTTCTGCATTGTGTAGTAATAAAGTAAGCTTATAGCTTTAATCATATCTCTAACGGCTCACCCGCAGTGGCATTAAAGCATTGTAGTTTTTAGAGATTTTCGAACTTCGCACACTTACACTTTAGATGTAGGTCAGACTTTATTTTTTATCCATACTCAATAACCTATAAATTTTTCGTAAGTGACTCGGCTTGAATCGTTTTAATCAAGCATTGGTTACGAAGTTACTCACAGACAAGCTCTACTTTTCTCCTTTAATACCTACATAAAGTCCCGCTACACAGAAAGAAAATAGGAAAGCTAAAAAGCTAAACCCACGAATTGCAATATGTTCAATGATTAACCACTGCAAATAAATGCCGAAACCAATAATAAATATAAGCATTATTTTTACTGAAAAATAAGATAATAACTTATATATTTTATTATCCCTCTTAAACCATGGCACTAACAAAAATAATAAGCCACCGAACATTAAGGCTTCAATAATAAGTAATGTATAGACACTTGTCACAAGTCGACACCTATACACTGCTTAATTAGAACCTTGCTACTGTTCTTTAATTGCCCACGATTCTCGCAGATTATAATATTCTCTAATCGAAAAATGATTTCGTACATTAAATAATCTTGGATAGTTAAGCGTGCGTTAAAATATTTTTAAATACTTTATATATTAATTATAAAGCGTGAAAAAATTTTCTATAACTGCCGTCAGCAACTAACATTTTTAACAGAGCGTTGCCCTCTGTGCATAATTGATGGCGACCAAATAAAGCTAAACTTTTATTGACGCCCCTATTTATTACCGCATCACGTTTAACTTTTTGAGACTTGCTAGAGTTATCTACCTAAATTACTTAACGTAGAACTCTAATACGTTTATTAACAAACTAAGTGTTACGGTGACTTTAAGGAATATGACCGTTGAGCAGCGGCTAAGCGTATTGACTTACTGGCCTTCGAGCTCATAAAAAAGTCTACCTATCGTTATCAACGATAGGTACGCCACTGAAAAGTTGAACAGTTAATTAATTCTAATCGGACCCTAACTTGCTTGTCGTTAACATCTGTTTTTTTGCTGACCCGACTAGCGCTTTGATTGAACTTTACTTGGCGCCTACATCCTCTGAATTTAGCTCGATCTTAGTGTGTAAGAATCTTTTATCCACATCAATTAAAGCAACACCTTTCAAAAATTCGCGCCCGAGAAGTACGGGGTAGCTCATCGCAGTTCGATCCGCTAAGGTAAATTCTGTCTTGCGTGTGAAATGCTCCCCTAAGTTAATCGTTAAAGATACCACCAGGCGGAGCTGATAACTGTTAGCTGACGCTTGTTTAATGCGTACTTCGCGCAGGACTGGCGCCTCTATCAGCTGCGGCTTTTCTGAATTATGCTGCTGCACTGAAAAGCGTGCCCAACGCATGCCATCGCGCTCAAACGATTGGATATTAGTTGCAGTGATGGAGGACGTCGTAGCACCAGAGTCAACTCTAGCTTTCAATGAACGACCTAAATTGTGCAGATAAATCCACTCTAACTCGCCGACCCATATCTTACTTGTTTGAACATCTCCGGCTTCACTTAACAGCGTATTTTTTTTGCTTGAAGTTTTCGACTGCTTTGACCTCAAGTTGGAGAGCACATTTGAGGCTTCTATCTCTCTGGCTACAACAATATCTAAGCCTTGGCCGGCAAACGAAAAATAATGGTTAGTACTTGTCCTACTTATTTCGTCAGCTACTGCGCATAAAGTAAATACAAGACCTACCAATATTAGTATTGAATAACTAGACAACTTACTCATCTATTAAAACGATTCATTTTAAAAACACCAAATTATAACTGTCAATATAGTTTTTCATATAATTGTGGATACTCTCAACAATATTACTATTCGATAATCATCGAAGGGTTGTACAGATTTGACGTTTGTAAATAATGCAATCTATCCCGCCGCCATCTTTTTCAACTCAGAGAATATGGAGCTATTCTTCTGCGCATAACGCAGACCCTGACGTGCAAAAAAAACAGCTTGTCTAGTATTATTTAAACGTTTGTGCGCCTTAGTCAAGGTAAGATAAAAACGCGCTTCCCTCCGATTAATACGCAAACCCCTCTCTGCAGTATTGATGGCTTGTTTATAATTATTGGCTTTGTATTGCAGGTTAGCTTGCTCAGCTAGTCTTTCAATAATTGGCATTGCTATTTTTTTGGTATTAGCCAAGACTGGATCTACCATGGCAATTTTTTTATCCGTAGATGTGCTGTTACCATCCACGTGATGGCTTGTCGAACCTCTACCCGTCGAGACTCTGTCAATCGAAGCTCTGTAAATGTTTGTCGAATCACGTATAGCCACGGGTCCTGTTGTCGAGCTACAAGAGACCAGTACTAATGACAATAATACAACTATGCATAACGCTTTCGCTAAAGCCAATTTGTTCTTCATCCCCAATTTTTAGACCTCCTGAATTTTTAATATTTATTAATTATAATTACAATGATTAAAATAATTTTTTGAACCAGCGTGATATTGGATCACTTATCAGGTCGCAGTTTGTTTTCCCTGTCGGCTCTGAACCTTTAATAAAGGGAATGATTTGAGCGTTTTCACAACCCTCGGCACTGCGTAAATTATTCAATGGATCAATCCAAAAATAATCAATGGTGTCGGGGGGCGTTTGAGAAATGCTGCGGGTCTCGACATGCTTAAATACATCCGTCCATATCGTTAATGCACCACTACTACCCGTTAAGGTGGTGGGCTTATTGTCATCATTACCCACCCAAACCACACCTAGATGATCGCCACTGTATCCAGCAAACCAACTGTCTCGCTGATCGTTACTTGTACCCGTTTTGCCTGCAAGGGCGAGCTCCGTCGGTAGCTGTCGATAAACACTGCGACCCGTACCAATACGCATGACTGCCTGCAAAGCGAAATGCATTAGATGGCTTTGCGCTTCATTAAAACGCGGTTCGCTCGACAGTCCATAGCGCTGTAGGAGCTGGTTATTTGCGTTCATCACCGAGCGTATTGCACGCAGTGGCGTATATACGCCATCAGCCGCTAAGGTGTGGTACAGGTGACTCACCTCAAATGGTGTTAATGAGATAGCACCGAGCAATACAGAGGGAAATGGCTCAACCTTTTTTTGTAGACCTGCTTGACGCAAAGTGGCAATTACCTGCTCGACCCCAACCTGTAGACCTAAGCGCGCCGTTGCTTGATTATAAGAGTAAGCCAGGGCTTGATATAGGGGCAACAGCCCATAAGAGGTTTTCGAATAATTTTGAGGTTGCCATTGAGAACCGTCGGATAAGTCGACACGCAATGGAGTGTCCTCAAGCATGCTACTTAACTGATAATTTTTTGGCTGTTTTAAAGCGGTTAGATAAACAAAAGGTTTAACTAAAGAGCCGATTTGACGCTCTGCATCTAAGACTCGATTAAAACCACTGAAACGCGGATTAGCATCTCCCACGGCGGCGACGACCTCACCGCTTCCGACCGCTGTAATAACAACTGCAGCTTGCAGCGCAATCGTTGGTGAGCGCTGATTAAGCACTTGCATTTGTCGAACCATTGCACGCTCAGTTTCACGCTGTATTTTTGGTGACAAGGTCGTAAAAATACGCAAACCTTCACTTTGCAAGTCTTCGCGTTGATAATCTTGCTGCAATTGTCTTTTAACAATCTCTAAAAATGCAGGGTATTCGCCTATTTGCTTTTGCGACGAAGTAACTATATCTAAAGGCTGCTTTAATGCATGCTGCCAAGCTATTTGGTCGATCAAATGGCTCTCGTACATCACATCTAACACTAAGTCGCGCCGCACCTGCGCACGCTTAGCTGAGCGCCAAGGATTGTAGTAGGAAGCTCCTTTAACGACACCAATTAACAGGGCTATTTGGTGGGGCTTCAGACTGTCTAATGGTTGATTAAAGTAATATTGTGCCGCTAAACCAAAACCATTAATTGAGCGCGCTCCACTTTGACCCAGATAAACTTCATTGATATAGGCTTCTAAGATATCAGCTTTGGTATAGTGTATCTCGAGCAAAAGGGACATGGCGGCTTCTTGCAACTTTCGCCACAAGCTGCGCTCGTGGGTTAAGTAAAAATTCTTTACCAGCTGCTGTGTCAAAGTGCTGCCGCCCTGAACAAAGCCACCGGCTTGAATATTCGCGAGCATTGCTCGACTTATACCCTTGATGGATATGCCCAGATGGTTAGCAAAGTTTTTGTCTTCAACGGCAATTAAACCCGCGCCGAGCAACGCTGGTATTTGCTCTAAGGAAACCAGCACTCGATCCTCTCCGTGACTGGGATAGATGCTGCCTATCTCTTGCGGCTCGAGCCGCAACATAAGATCTTTAGCACCGCGTAAGGATATCACCGTATTATTACTGAAGCCCACTTGATAACGCGCTTGCGGATCTACCTTGTCCCAGAAGACAAAACCTTTTGAATAAAATTCGTAGTTTTCACCACGCCTAACAACTTGACCAGGGCGAGTTACGGCACTCACAAACTGATAGCCTAGAGCTAGCATCTCGCGTTCAAACTCAGCAGCACTCAGCGTTAAACCCTCGTATAGCTCTAGGGGTTGTGCATAAACGCGCGCGGGAATAGCCCATTTTTTTCCGTCAAATTTTTCACGCACAGTAAAGTCGAGATAAACCAGCCACAGTGCACTTGCGACGATTGCGATGAGCAAGACTCGCCAACACAAGTAAGCGATCACAGAGATTTGTGGCTTTGCACGCCCCTCGATACTGCGGCGAGATGAGGAGCGACGAGTCTTTTTTGCCATAGTGCGTATAACTGGTTAGTTGTTATGAGTTATATTGATATCAAGGATCAAAATACCCAAGGACACCAATAAGGCAATCATTGTAACCCTAAAGACTTACTTTTTATTGAAAGCTTCGCTAAAGTGTTGCTTTCAATATCGAAGTTACCCGATTAAAAAATTTAACCCCACATTATTTATATAGGCCAGTATTACCATGAGTCAATACCATATTTACGGCATTGGTGCCGCGTTAGTCGATACAGAAATAGCCGTTAACGATGAAGAATTAAAAGCTTTTGGCATCGATAAAGGTGTGATGACCTTAGTCGACGAGAGTCGTCAACATGAACTCATTGAAAAGCTATCAGACCATCTTATTGCGTCAAAACGCGCAAGTGGTGGCTCTGCAGCTAACACGATTATTGCCGCCAGTTATTTTGGTGCCGACACCTTCTATTCATGTAAGGTCGCCGACGATGAAAATGGACAGTTTTATATCAAGGACATGCAGTCCGCCAATGTAGCGATGCCAAATATAGTCGCTGGTCCAGGTATTACGGGTAAGTGTTTAGTAATGATCACACCCGATGCCGAGCGCACTATGAATACATTCTTAGGCATCAGCGAGACAGTTTCTAACAATGAGCTAGACCACGACGCCATCAAGAATTCTGCTTATGTCTATATAGAGGGCTATTTAGTCTCATCTGAAACAGGACGTGCAGCAGCTATCGAATGTCGCCAAATAGCTGAAGCAAATAAGGTCAAAACCGCACTTAGCTTATCTGATCCAGCAATGGTGCAGTTTTTTCACGATGGCCTAAGCGAAATGATAGGCACTAAAGTTGATTTATTATTTTGCAATCTCGACGAGGCACTCGCCTATACTAAAACAGAGAATGTCGATGCGGCAATTTCGGCACTAAAAGCCATTGCCGATGAATTTGTTATCACTATGGGTAACAAGGGGGCATTAATTTATGATGGCTCCAGCATCATAGAAATAGCACCCTGCGAGACTGAGGCCATCGATAGCAACGGCGCAGGTGACATGTTTGCCGGTGCCTTTTTATATGCACTGACACAAGGCCATAGTCATACGCTGGCGGGCAATCTTGCTAGCCTTGCCGCCTCGACTGTGGTGAGTCAGTTTGGACCGCGATTAAAGCCTGAACAACATCAGATAATACTTGAGAGCATCAACTATTAGCACAAATTAGTTCAAACAATGCACCTTTAAAGCGTCAATCGTTAGCACCTAAAGTTTTAGGTGCTAATGACCATCTACAACCTGTTCATCTCAGCTAGGCTACTTCAAGCCCATGCAACTGGCGTAATAAGTTGTTGTTGCAGGCCAGTCAGAGAAAATGCCGATCACGCCAACCTCTTGTGCAAGTACGTCAATCACATTGTAGATATCGCCCTCATTATTGACAGCCGCTAATACCGATGAGTAATAAAAAGGATTATT
>JBLIME010000126.1:0-8185 GCA_047638515.1 Pseudohongiellaceae bacterium | reverse complement strand
TAAGTACGCAACACAATTAATTGTTCCCGAAATTATTCCAGAAGTTGTGCGTAAGGCTTTTAAAATAGCAGAAGCTGAAAAGCCCGGTGTCAGCTTTATTGATTTCCCTGAAAATATCGCAGCGGCTTACTTACCGCAATCGGCAGTGCCCCTAAAGAAGCAAAGCGCAAGTCCACCCGCAGCGCCACAGCACAAGTGTGAGCAAGCTGCCCAACTCATTGCCGATGCTAAAACACCCATAATTATGGCGGGTAACGGCGTTATTCGAGGGCACGCTAGCGAAGCCCTGGTGGCCTTTGCCGAGAAGCTCAACATACCAGTTACCACTACTTTTATGGCCAAAGGTGCTATCCCTTCGCGCCATCGTTTAAGTATCGGCGCCATTGGTTTGGCGGCGCACGATTATGTCTCGTTCGGTGTCGATGAGGCAGACTTAATTATTTGTATCGGTGTCGATATGATCGAGTATCATCCACACTTGTGGAATCCAAAGTGCGATCGACGCATTCTGCATATTGATGTCAATTCAGCCGAAGTTGATCAACACTACATATTAGAGGCCGGCGTTGTCGGCGACATATCGAGTTCTTTAACACGCGTAATGGATTATGCCCAAGAGCCAAGTGTCGACACTAAAATACACAAGCTTCACGATATCGTGCACGACCAATATAACGAGTTTAAAGATGATCTAAAGTTTCCGATTAAGCCACAGAAAATAATTTCTGATGTGCGTCAAGTATTAGGCGACGAAGATATTGTTATCTCTGACGTGGGTGCACATAAAATGTGGATAGCCCGCTTGTATCAAGCGGAAGCACCTAACACCTGCATTATTTCTAATGGTTTTGCGGCAATGGGTATCGCTCTCCCAGGAGCAATTGCAGCAAAGCTTGCATACCCAGATAAAAAAGCGATCGCTATTTGTGGTGACGCTGGTTTCATGATGAATAATCAAGAGATAGACACTGCGCTGCGCCTGAAATTAGATATTGTTATTTTGATATTTAACGACGGTAAATATGGATTGATTGAATGGCATCAAATGCGTCATTTTAATCGTGCCACGTCTATTGATTTTATCAACCCAGACTTTGTTAAATTTGCAGAAAGCTTTGGTGCTAAAGGTTATCGCGTCGAGAGCGCAGAGAGCTTGACGTCAGTTCTTGAAGAGGCATTAAATGATGGCACCGTGTCTATTATTGATTGTCCTGTAGATTATTCTGAAAATATGAAGCTAACTGAAAAGCTGAAGGGCCTAGCATCACCACTCTAGGCATTACCAATAAAGGCACCTTCTGTTAAGCCTGACGGCTAACAAGAAAGTGCCTCTGGAGTACATTAATTATCAAGTTATTAAGGGAGTGAGCTATGCAGTCATTTAGTTTTCAAACAACTCGTTCAGTATTATCCGAAATCGGAGCAACAGAAAAAATAGGCGCCATCATGCGCGACCGCGGCTGTAAAAAAATAGCCTTTGTGACGGATCCTTTAATTATAAAGCTTGGTCTTGCGGATGCAGCGCTCGCGGGTTTAAAAAAAGCCGGTGTTGCGGTTTGGTTGTTTTCTGATGTGGTTGCAGATCCCCCCCAAGAACTTATTTTAAAAGCTGTCGCTGCGGCTAAAGCAGAAAAAGTTGATGGTGTGGTTTCGGTCGGCGGTGGTAGCTCAATGGATACGGCTAAATTGATTGCGATTCTTTGCAATACCGATCAACCCATTGAAGAAATGTACGGCGTAAATTTAGTCAAAGGTGAGCGCTTGCCATTGGTGCTGGCACCAACAACGGCGGGAACAGGTTCAGAAGTTACGCCGATTTCTATTGTGACCACAGGCAACACCGAAAAAAAAGGTGTTGTAGCACCTCAGCTCCTTCCTGATTGGGCCGTTCTCGATGCTGAGCTAACCTTGGGCTTACCCGTTAAGGTAACTGCAGCAACGGGTATTGATGCGATGGTTCATGCCATTGAAGCCTATACCTCAAAAATTAAAAAAAATGTTGTCTCTGACTGCCTTGCTCGACAGGCACTTGAATTATTAGGTGCCAACATTCGTCAAGTTTGCGAAAAGCCCGATGATCGCGATGCGCGCGCGAATATGTTGTTGGGCTCAATGCTGGCAGGCATGGCCTTTGCTAACTCCCCGGTGGCTGCGGTGCATGCCTTAGCGTACCCCTTGGGTGGGCACTTCCATGTGCCCCATGGTCTATCTAATGCATTGGTCCTGCCCCATGTGCTGGATTTCAATATGCCCGCAGCTTCAGGCCAATACTTAGAGTTGGCAGATTTATGTTTTCCCGAGCTAAAAGGCGTGGCAACCGACAAAAAGCTAGACAGCCTGCTTGAAAAAACCTCGAATCTGAGTAAAGACTTAGGTCTTGAATCGACCTTAAGCGAAGTGGGCGTGACGAAGAATGACCTCGAGCTGTTAGCGGGTGACGCGATGAAGCAGACACGCTTATTGATTAATAACCCACGAGAGATGACTTACGACGCGGCACTGGCTATCTATCAGCGAGCGCTGTAATCATTGTTGCTCTCGAAAAAAGCAGGCCTAAAACATGACTGAACGCAAATCAACGAGCGGCACTAACTCAAATACTTTTTTCGATGCCTGGTTGTCGAACTCGGAGCAGATGTTGCGGGCACAGGTCAATTGGTTCGCTAGCGTTGCCAATACGGCTGAATCTGCAGATGTAAGTGAGGTAGTAGATCTGGCCAAGCAAAACTGGGATCAATGTGAAGCCCAATTTAACACTTGGGTTACAGCTTCGGATCAGTGGTTTCCCGAGGGCATGAAGCCCTCACAGCACCAAGCGACTGGCTCTGCTGAGGAGTCTGCGGAGGCTTTTGAAAAATTAAAACTAATGCTTAATCCGGCAACTTTTTTAAGCTCGGGAATCGACGAACTCAATCAGGTTTTTCAACGCCTCGCCGATGGTCCCGATTTTGCAGATATTGGTGTGCTTGAGAAAAAGTTTATGCGCTCTGGCCAAGATTGGTCGAATCTATGTAATGCTAATGCAGAATATCAAACGGTTATTGCAACCGCCTGGGGTCAAGCCTTTGATCGTTTCCTTAACGAGCAGCAAGATACACCACAGGCTGAATCGATAGACTTGGACGGAATGATGCAACGCTGGCTTAAAGTGGCGAACGAAAGTCTTATTAAGGCCCAGCGTAGCGATGAATTTTTAGCGGCGCAACGCAAATTATTTAAAACTAATACCCAATACAAGCTGAAGCAGCGAGAAATTATAGAGGCATGGTGTGAAGCCTACACGATGCCCACACGTTCTGAAGTAGACGATTTACACCGAATGGTCTATGAATTACGTCGCGAGCTTCGCCAACTAAAAAAACAAAATGAAGCGTCGACGCCAGCCGTTAGTGCGTCCAAAAAAGCGGCTCCTGTTAATAAGCAAACCGTCAAAAGTCGCGCCGCAACGACTAAAAAAGCGGTCAATGTAGATACCAATAATCATCGAAAAATCTTATGAAGCAATCAATTGAAGAATGGTTTGGACCTATGTCGGACATGCTAAATTTTAGTCAGCAATTTGCCAAAGGTGCTGAAACCATCGGGCGTATCAACGCTAAAGATATTGAAGTGGGTACTAGCGAAAAAAAGCTTGTTGCCGAATTTGACAAGGTTAAACTCTATCACTACAAAAAATTAGTTAAGGGCAAACCCAAAACAGATCCTGTCCTCATTGTCTATGGTCTTGTTGGGCGTTACACCATGATCGATTTGCAGGAGGATCGATCACTCGTTAGAAATTTATTGTCGCGCGGTGTCGACCTCTACGTGGTCGACTGGGGCTATGCAAGTCGAGCTGATCAGTACTTAAATTTTGACGATTATGTCGCCTATTATCTCGATGAATGTGTTGCCGCTATTTGTCGTGAAAACACGATTGCGAGTATTAATTTATTCGGTATTTGTGAAGGTGGCGTCTTTAGCACTCTTTACGCCGCTCAAAACCCTAAAAAAGTCAGTAATCTGATGGTATCCATTACGCCTATCGATTTTGCAGCCGACCAAGAGGACGACGATCCCTCCCATGGTTTTATTAATTTATGGATGCGTAATTTAGCCGCAGAAGATATTGAGGCCATGATAACGGCTTACGGTAATTTACCGGGTGAGGTGATGGGCTCTGTATTTCAGGCCATGACACCGATTAAATCGATGGTTAAGTATAATGTAGATCTTATTGATATTGCCGCTGACGATAGCAAATTGCTGAACTTTTTACGGATGGAAAAATGGTTAGCCGATCGACCGCATCATCCTGGGGCTGCCGCTAAGCAGTGGCTAATTGATTTATACAAAAACAATTTGCTTATCAAGGGTGAGTTTGTTCTGGCAGGAGACAAAGTTAATTTAAAGACGATCACCATGCCTGTATTGAATATCTATGCCGAGCGCGACCATATTGTGCCGCCGCCTTGCTCCAAAGCCTTAAAAAAATACGTGGGTAGTAAAGATTATACAGAATTGTCACTACCCAGTGGACATGTAGGCATTTATGTCAGTAGTCGCCTGCAAGCTGTTGTCAGCGATAGTATTTTTACTTGGTTGTCTAAGCGTCAGTCTTTTGTGCACGAGTAGAATATTTGCATTGATGACGCGCTGTTAATTAAAAATCAATATCTAACAATAAGCAGTCAATAAAAAGGTGATTTTGATGCAAAATAAAGTAACAACGGCAGCAGATGCAATATCGGTTATCAGAGATGGAGATACTGTTTTAGTGTCTGGTTTTGTCGGAATCGGTACTCCTGACGAGTTAATTATTGCCTTAGAAAACCGCTTTTTAGACACCGGGCACCCGCGTGATTTAACCCTAGTCTTTGCAGCCGCGCCCGGCGACGCTGGCGATCGAGGCCTCAATCGCCTAGCCCATCCGGGCTTAATTAAGCGTGCTATTGGTGGACATTGGTCACTGGTTCCAAAACTGGCTCAAATGGCGGTCGAAAATCGAATTGAAGCCTACAATTTACCACTCGGATGTATCTCTCAAATGTATCGCGTTATTGCGGGGGGTAAGCCGGGTTTACGTACTAAGGTTGGGCTACGCACGTTTGTCGATCCAAGACTTGATGGTGGACGCATGAATGCTCGCACCACCGAGTCCTTAGTCGTGCTCGATGAGATCGACGGTGAGGAGTGGTTATTTTACAAGGCTTTTAAAATCGATGTGGCTTTTCTTCGGGGTACAACTGCCGACCGATTTGGTAATACGACGATGGAGCGCGAGGTCTTAAAACTTGATGTTTGTTCATCGGCAATGGCCGTGCATAACTCCAATGGTATCGTTTTTGTGCAAGTTGAACGCGTCGCCGAGCGCGGATCACTGTCGCCTAAGCGTGTCATGATCCCCGGCAATCTAGTTGGCTGTGTGGTGGTGTCTAAGCCTGAAAACCATTGTCAGACCTACGCAACGCCTTATAAAATGGAATTTGCCGGCGAGTTACGAGTGCCCCTTGATCACTTCGAAGCTATGCCCTTAACGGCACGTAAAATCATTGCGCGTCGCGTTGCGCTAGAACTGCCTATCGGCGGTGTGGTTAATCTTGGTATCGGTGTTCCGGAGGGTGTGGCGGCGGTGGCGGCAGAGGAAGAGATGCTCGATTCAGTGTCACTGACTGCCGAGGCTGGAACCATTGGCGGCGTGCCACAAAGTGGCCTAGATTTTGGAGCGGCACTTAATCCCGATGCGGTGATTGCCACTAATACGCAATTTGATTTTTATGATGGTGGCGGTATCGATATGGCCTGCCTAGGCATGGCTCAAGTAGATGCCAAAGGTAATGTCAATGTGTCTAAGTTTGGTTCGCGCTTTGCCGGTGCCGGCGGTTTCATTAACATTAGTCAAAATGCTGCGCGGGTAGCTTTTGCGGGCAGTTTTACGGCCGGTAACCTAGATATAGCTATTGAAGACGGCATGGTGAGAATTATAAAAGAGGGCAACAATCACAAGTTTGTTAAAAATGTAGAGCATATTACCTTTTCTGGTGAGCTTGCCGCCGAGACAGAGCAACCCGTGCTTTATATCACTGAGCGCTGTGTTTTTTCAATCACGACAAGGGGCATAGAGCTTATCGAAATTGCACCAGGCATCGATATCAGCCGCGACATCTTGCCTCATATGGGATTCAAACCCATCATGGAAGATGTGCGTTTAATGGATGCGAGAATATTCTCTCCAGAGCCTATGAATTTAAAAGTATCGTTACTCGATGCGCCCATAAATCGCCGTATTCAACTCGATGAAAAAACGCATATTTTGAGGTTGAATATGCAAGGTTATCAAATAAAAGAGGTCAGAGACTTAGATTTGGTACGTATGAAAATTGAAGAGCTCTGTAAACCATTGAGTCAAAAAGTTGATATGGTCGCTTGGTATGACGGTTTCTATCTAGATACTCGTCTGCTTGATGCCTACAACGATACTGTGGCCGCCTTAGAAAAAAAATATTACAAAACGTCAAGACGCTACACACGAGACCCATTCATTCGTCTGAAATTAGCCTCAGAGCTCGACAAAAGAGGTATTTCAACACAGGTGCGGAAAGACTCTGTATGTTCCAATATAGTGCTAGAGGGCAGTAGCAACGACTGGTCTCGACAAGACGATCAAATACCATCGAAGAGAATAGCTGTGGGAGACCCAAACACTTGAGTAGTTCGCTTTTCGAAAAAATAACGGGCAATAATCAAAAAGGAAAAGGCGTCGTTCAACCAAGAATTGGTGTCGCTAACAGTATTAGCAGTAAAGGTTTTCACAAACTAATCTATCGAGAGTGGGGCGAGCCTTTTGTGCCCGGGGTTAGTGAAGACACTATTCCGGTGATATGCCTCCATGGCCTCACCCGTAACTCTCGCGATTTTGATCAGCTAGCGGAGGTGTTCGCGTCTACGCGGCGTGTTATTTGTCCAGATACTGTTGGACGAGGGCACAGTGATTGGTTGCGCACCCACGACGATTATAATTTACCACAATATAATTTAGACGTCGCCGTTATAGCTGCGCGCACCCGGGCTGTGCACTACGATATTATTGGCACATCGCTTGGTGGTTTGATGGGGATCATCCTTGCCAGTATGGATAGAAGTCCAATAAGACGCTTGGTTATTAACGACATTGCGCCTGAGATACCAATGGCTGCCTTGCAGCGTTTGAGTCATTACTTAGGCGAGAATCCGCTGTTTACCGACCTCGGGCAAGTTGAAACCTATATTCGCGAGAAATATTCATCGTTTAAACCGATGAACGACGACAACTGGAAAGCAATGGCGGAGAACAGCGCACTTAAATCCGAAGAGGGTTATCGACTGACTTATGACCCTGCTATTGCAAAAAATTATCATCGTTATTGGTTGTTGATGCATTTTAATGTTTGGAACTACTGGAAGAGTATTACTTGTCCAGTATTGGTGATTAGAGGCACTGAGTCCGATTTCTTGACGCCGTCGCTGGTGAATAAAATGAAACAGACATTGCCACATGCAGAGTTTATTGAATTTGAAGGCGTAGGGCACACACCCACGTTGAACGCTAAAGAGCAGATAGATCCTATATTGGAATGGCTTAACAGAGAATAATTTGTGCGCTGCAAAATAAATGTTGCAATGCACAAATAACTTGGCTATGCTGCATCGCACAAACATTGATTAGTAACTCACAAGGTGACCTTACCAATCAATATACTCTAAGTAGAAAACCAGAGAGGATAGCCATATGATCACTTCATCAATTCCAACATTCGAACAAACATTTGAACCTTTTGCGGCTTTTAGCAAGCTAGCAACTGAAGCGGCTGAGAGCGCCTACAAAATGCAGTTAGACTGTAGCAAAGTTTACGCAAAAGTTGCCATGGACAATATTTCGGAAGGTCTTAAAGTGACTAATTTTGACCAGATGACCAGCTATGCTGAAAAGCAAAAAGACGTTTACAAAAAAACGAATGATATGTTTATTGCAGACGCAAAGACCTATGCTGACATCGGTGTATCGTTTTTCGATAGTGCCCGCCTGTTAATGGAAGACACAGCTAAAAGTAACATGACTGCCGTTAAAGAGGCCACAAAGGTTGCTACAAAAGCCGTCACCCCCGCTAAATAATTAACGTCCAGCTGTTACGATTTATCGCTAGCAGCCATCACCGTTAAATAACTC
>JBLIME010000125.1:0-8215 GCA_047638515.1 Pseudohongiellaceae bacterium | reverse complement strand
GCTCACGATAAATAAGGCACTGTTCAGTTTCTGTCGGAAAACTATCGCGCAGTAAAAAAGGCACTTCAGTTCTATAGAGGCCAACACCTTCTGCACCGCGCTGAATCGAACGGGTGACATCTGCCATTAAACCGGTGTTGACCCAAAGTGGTATGCGGTGATGGTCGAGGGTTTCGCAGGGTAGCTCACGTAAAGATTCATAACCCTTAACAATAACTGCGTCTTCACGCAGTAGTGCTTCAAATTCAGCGATGACATCATCGCTTGGGTTAACATAGACATTACCGCGATAACCATCGACAATCATTAGGCTGCCATCGAACTTAGTAAAAGGTAAGTCAGCGGCACCCATAATAGTCGGTATGCCCATAGTTTTGGCAAGAATCGCCATGTGCGAATTTGCAGAACCCCTGACCGAAACTAACCCCGTCAACTTCTCTAGGGGAATCTCCCCCAGCACCGACGCCGTTAGTTCATCGCCGATTAAAATAGTATTATCGGGATAAATACGCTGCTTTTCGACAGATTTTTGTAAATAACTCAAGACGCGTCGCCCAAGATCGCGCATGTCGGCTGAGCGCTCGCGTAAGTAAGGATCGTGCATACTGGAAAATGTCTGGGCGTGCCGGAGGATTACCTGACTCCAGGCATAAGGTGCAGCAATAGACTTTTGAATAATAGACTGTACCTCACGAATCATCGAAGTATCGTCGAGCATCGCCGAGTAAACATCAAAAAGCTCATGCTCTTTGGTGGTTAGACGATCTTGTAGTTTTATACCGAGCGCATCAATTTCTTTACGTGTCACTTTTAGTGCTTGGTGAAATAGGCGTACTTCACTATCGATATTATTGATGCGCTGAAAGGGCACACTGGTTAAATCGGCAGTAGGCGAGTAGACAACGGCGCATCCGATAGCAATGCCGTTAACCGCCGGCATACCTTTGAACCTAGCATCAAGAGGACCCTCAGCATACTGCTCGAGGTCGCCGGTTGCCTTAGCATGGGCGATAATTGCGGCTAACTGTGCCGATAGTGTTAACAGCAGCGCCTCCTCGCTTTCGTCAAAGCGACGGCGGTGTTGTTGCTGTAACGCCAAGACTCCCAATACTTGCCGTTGATGAATAACGGGGACGCCGAGAAAGGATGCAAAACGCTCTTCACCGGTTTCGGGAAAATATAGGTAGCGCGAGTGTGCCTCAGCATTTTCAAGATTAATGGCTTCGCCGCGCTTGGCAACATAACCCACTAGACCCTGATTTTGAGTCATACTAACACGCCCTATCGCATCGCGATTGAGACCTTTGGTGGCGCGCAAAACAAAATTGTCGCTGTCATCACGCAAGTATAAAGAGCACACCTTGACCGACATCGATTCGCAAACACGCAAGACGACAAGATCCATTGCCTCCTGAAGACTAGGGGCCGCATTGACCTCTTGGGTAATATTACGCAGTATATCCAGCATAGTTTTTATTGATAAACACTAGTTGATGGCACCAATACATGACTCCTTGGTCAATGTCATTCAATGGCGTTTTAACAGGCCTCGAATTTACGCTCAATTTGCGCATGCGCTGGTGACAGTATTTTTAAAGCGCGGGAATAGACATCGCGCTTAAAACTTACCACCTGATCGAGAGGATACCAATAACTCACCCAGCGCCAATGATCAAATTCTACCTCGTCAAAACTATCGAGCCTAATCGCTTTATCGTCGCTTAACAGCTTTAATAAAAACCATTTTTGTTTTTGCCCAATGCACAGGGGCACCTGTTTTTCACGAATAAAATTGCGCGGCAACTTATATTTTAGCCAGCCCTTTGTCGAGTCGATAACCTCCACATCTACAGGCTTCAACCCAACCTCTTCATATAACTCGCGATACAGTGCCTGCTCGATTGTTTCGCCTTCGTTGATACCACCTTGAGGAAATTGCCAAGCATCCATTCCACCGGTGCGACGAGCCCACAAAACTTGCCCCCTCGAATTACTTAAGATGATGCCGACATTCGCTCTAAAACCATCCGCATCGATCACTAGACTTCTCCATAAGCTATCCACCTGTTAACTAAAGGCTATTGTAATAATTTTACCATAGAAATTTCAATATTTAGCGTGACGACGTTAATTTGTTGGTTAAAATAGACGATTATCGATAAAACTATGGCATCATTGAGATTCTTGCTCGCTGCCATAAATTTAAAGGAAAACAACGTGAAACTAGCTATTTTTGATCTAGACAATACCCTCATTGCAGGTGATAGCGATCACGCATGGGGAGAGTTTTTGATCACAAAAGGCTTGGTAGATCCCATTGAACACGCGCAAAAAAATGATCGTTTTTACCAACAATACCAGCAACAAACCCTCGATATTCATGAGTATCAAGCCTTTGTATTGGCCCCGCTGATAAAACTTGATCATCAAACTAAACAGGCACTTCACCATGAATTTATGCGAACAGTCATTAGTGATCTACGCCTAAAAAAGTCTGACGAGCTTATTAAAAAGCATCAGGATGCGGGAGATAAACTGATTATTATCACCGCCACTAATAGCTTTATTTCCGCACCCATTGGCAGGTGGTTAGATATAGAGATTGTTATCGCCACCGAACCCGAGATTGTCGATGGGCAATTTACGGGCAAACTTAGTGGCACACCTTGCTTTCGGGAAGGAAAAATTTCGCGGCTTAACCAGTGGTTATCGACACAAGAAAAAAAATTCTCAGAGGTAACTTTTTACAGCGACTCCATTAATGATTTACCGCTGCTTGAGTATGCCAATTACCCTGTTGTAGTCGATCCAGATGATAGCTTGCGAGCCGAAGCTATTGCCCGACACTGGCCCATCATCAGCCTACGCGACTGAACTGAAGGTTGCGGCTACACATTTATAGCCGTTAATTGAACAGCCTCTGATTTTTTATGCGCTAATCGTTGGCTGGTAGTTAGGCACGCTTCCTTAATAATTTTTAGCTGTAAATATCGCCGCTTGCTAAGAATTTATTAATATACTGAGTCATGAATAATGAATGGTTAATGGTGAATAGTGAATAGTGATAAACAGTAACGGTTGACACTGGCCATCATGGGTTACTGCTATTCACCTTGTTTATTACAATTTTTTAATGATAAATGCTGATTATTAACATTAGCTTTTATAGGTTATTTTTTATGTTTATGTTTTTTCACTGCTTTAAAGTCAGCGCGACATTTATTTTTGTAGTGCTTATATGTGTGGCCTGTGATCAAAAACATGACACAACAAAAGATTCAACCTCCAGTGCGGAATCCCCCCTACTGGCAGCGTCGGCCTTGCCACCAAAGCTAGACGTTGAAACTGCCGACGACTTAGCTGATAGCCTTTGGTTAAAGTCTCAAGAATACTTAGATACAACTTATGCTAGAGCCAACGACTTGCAGAAAGCTATTAGTCGTCTGTTAGCAAACCCAGATGCAAGTTCTTTATTGTTTGCGCAGCAGCAGTGGCACTCAACAATGGCAGCTTATGAAAAGCTATCGCCTTTGTTATATCTTGAGCACCAACAGACTCAACCAAACACAGGCCTTGATAAAGACAATCGCGGTCAAAAAGATAAAAAAGACACTGCACTAGTTGCTATCAATCTAGGCACAGATACTTTAGTCGGCGGTAAAAACACCATAAATAATCTTTTAGATGTAGAGGAGTCACGCAATAAAATAGCTGCATGGCCTATTCAACCGGGCTACCTTGATAGTTATGGTTCACATACACACAGTGGCATTGTTAACGATATTACTTTATTAATTGAGCCCCACACCATACGCAGTCAGCATTTAATAACCGATAGAGAGGAGGTTACTCTGGGTATCTATGCCATTGAGTATTTATTATTTGGTGATAAAGACTATAAAAATAAAAAAGATACCCGTTTCACACGTTTTATTAATGTGTCCAAGCTACCCAAAGCCCTCGCACAAGCAGGGCTGCTTATCGACGAACTACCCAACAACCGTCGCCGTGCACTGATAGAATTACAATCGCGATTACTCGTAAACGATATCAATAGGCTCATTAGTTTATATCAAACAAATGGTGCACTAACGACGGCTTTCAATAATTTGTCAGCTGATGAAAAGCTAGGCGCCTTTAAGCGCAGTGTTGTTCACTCACTACAAAAGAGCCGAACATTATTAACCTACTTTAACGAGTACTTATCGAGCGCCAAAGGTATCGCTACCAGCGCGAGCGATACGTCAGCTAGTACTGATCAGAACAGTGATCAAAATAATACTCAACACACTATCGATAGCGCTGACACAGACGCATTTAGCAGACGCTTTATAATCAACAGAACTCTTGCCTTAAACATTAATTTAGCAACCATCAAGCCGCTTTTTAGCAACGCTGACGTTAGCCCAGAATTTGCTAAAAAACTGGGTCAAGAAACGAGTGGACAAACTATCGACACACCCACGCTGGGTACGGCTGTGCTTACGGATGAAAATAAAAAACGAGTAGCTGATCTGCTTGAAGATATTGAGAAGGAGCTTGCTAAAAGCGACTACTCCGTTGAGGGTGTAGCGGATAAACTTAAGGCGCTTGCATCGACACTTTCAATTTAGAAGATGGCCTTGAGTTTATCAGCCGAGCCCGAATATTGATGCGCAAATTAAGCCAGTGTGCTTAAGCCTTGAAACTATAACCTTATATCGCTCAAGCGCCATAAACACACAACAGATAGGTAGTCATCAAACATTAATGAGACCTACAAAGCACGACATTAGATTTAGCAGTTAACAGTCACTATTTTAGCTACTTTTCCTAGCTATGTTTCTAACTATTCTTCTAACTATTCTTCTAACTGCTCTTCGTAAGCTTGGCTGTCGAGTGCGTTTTTTAGCTCCTCTAATTCATTAGGACGGATTTTAAAAAACCAGCCATCGTCATATGGGGATTCGTTAACAAGTTCTGGTGTTTCTGCCAGCAGGTCATTTACTGCTATAACTTCGCCAGAAAGTGCCGCGTACACGTCTGATGCGGCCTTGACTGATTCAACCACAGCCACCTGTTCGCCAGCCACGATACTGTCGCCAACTTCGGGACACTCGACATAGACGACGTCGCCCAAGCTATTTTGTGCATAGTCTGTAATGCCAATAGTCACTGTGCCATCTTCTTCTACTCGCGCCCACTCGTGAGATGACAGATACCTTAGTTCGCTACGAATTTCACTCATCATTAATCTCCAACTCTATTATTTTATTTTATGTTTACTACTACACTCGGCAGCTTTGGCTAGATCGGAGCACAAGCTTGTGTCAACAGGTGGTAATTAACCAGCTATTCAAACACGACTCTTCGGTGACGACATTTTATAGAGAATAACCACCAGCGCAAATAGTAATCGTTATAAATTGACTGTAAGCGTCTGTGCGCCCTCCTCAAACATGACTAGATGGTCTAAATCAAGCTTAATACCTATGTGTTCACCGAGAGCATGATCGTGATGAGACGAGGCGAAACAGAAGAGCTCTTGTTGTGATTCGAGCCTGACTCGGTATAAAAAATGTGCGCCCCTGAACTGCTTACTGATAATTTGTGCCTTAGTCTCACTTTCGTCATCGTGAAGCAGATCATCTGGGCGCACCAGTATTTGCACCGACTGACTCAGTGCAAAACTATGTGCTTGGGGCGAGCTTAATATCCCCAAGGAAGATTGTACTTCGTATTCATTCAACACAATACCGCTTAAAAAATCGCCCTCACCTACGAAGTGAGCCACAAACTGATCATTTGGTTCGTGGTAGATACTATGTGGGGTATCACACTGCACAATGGCTCCCTCATACATGACGGCCACTTTATCGGCCATCGCAAAAGCTTCCATTTGATCGTGTGTAACCAGTAGGGCACTCATTTGCTCTTGCAACAATATCTCACGCACCTCCGGCACGAGCACCTCGCGCATCGATGCATCTAGACCTGAGAAGGGCTCATCTAGTAACAATAGCTTAGGCTTCGGTGCCATTGCACGTGCAAGCGCAATACGCTGCTGCTGGCCACCCGATAAAGAGTGGGGATAGCGATCTTCCATTCCAGACAGGCCCACTAGTTGCAACAGCTCGCTTACGCGTTCAACTTTTTGTGGCTTAGCTAATTTTCTCAAACCAAAACTTATATTCTCAAAAATAGTTAAATGAGGAAACAGGGCTAAGTCTTGAAACACCATGCCAATTTTGCGATTTTCTGGCACCTCGGTAAAAATTGAGGATGACAATAACTTTTGCTCCATGGTGATTTCGCCACCCATCAAAGGCTCAAAACCAGCGATGGCTCGAAGTAACGTCGACTTGCCACAACCACTAGGCCCCAAGAGGCAACCAATTTGCCCATTACCTAAGGTCAGTGAAACATCGTGTATAATCTTGATGCCGTCATAACCCACGGTAACCTTGTTTAAAGATAGCTGTACTAGCTCGGCAAATAATTTATCCATAGCGTCATATGTCTTTTAATTAACGGTTTTAGTTCGTACCCATTATTTTTTGCGGGTCAATTTATTAGCATGCCTCAGAGCCTAGTCTCAAGGTATAGTTTCGAGGTTTAGTTTCGAAATATACTTTTGGGGCATAACTTATAGACATAGCTTCGAAGTATACTTCTGAGGCATAGTTTGTAGACATGACATCAAGAATTTAATCAAACCTGTTTCAGTAGTTCTAGTCAAAACCATTAGTTATTCCGTCTATAGATTATTATTTTTTATGCTATCGGGCTTGTCTACCAGAAATTATGCGTTTTATTGAGCCTATATTTTGGTTATAAAAATGTATTAATCAAGTACAGGTTTGTACGTGCAAAAGAAATATTTAAAGCCACATCGTATTACAAAAAACTCACTCAAGCAGTGGTCCAGCTAGTAGATATAAAAAGCCCATTCACTTTTTTTCACATCCAATGAATCATATAACTTTTGCGCTACTAAATTATCGGGGGCCGTGACCCATTGCAATCTCACAGCACCGCGAGCTTGCGCAAATTCTCGACAGTATTCAATTAACTGCCGCGCGATCTGTTGCCCTCTAAATGCAGGAATGACATAAAGATCGTTAAGTATTGCTATCTTTGCAGCCACATTTGAGTTGAAGGTGAAATATACCGTAGCAAAGCCTGCCACCTCATTATTTTTTCGATATAAAAACTGACATCCTGCTGAGCTTTCTTCATTAAATTGTGAAAAAAAAATTTTGTTATGCGCCAACGATGTCGGTACAGCGTTGTAAAATTCTTGATAGCTTTTAATTAACGGAAGAATCTCATCTAGGTTATTACTTGAAATAATTTCGATCATCGCTAAACTTTCCTAAAAATTAATACTTAAATTTGATCTCGATTTTTTATCTTTTTTTGTTTGTTGCTAACCGTAATAGAGCGACTCAATAAAATAACTGGTATCAAACCCACCACTACAATCAACAGTGATGCAGGTGCTGCATCGATTAAACGCTCATCAGAGGCAAGCTCATAGGCGCGCACTGCTAGGGTATTAAAGTTAAAGGGCCTTAGTATTAATGTTGCGGGCAGCTCCTTTAGCACATCGACAAACACAATCAAGAAAGCCGTTAATACAGAACCTTTTAATAAAGGCATATGGATTTTGCGCAATACTTGAAATGGCTTATAACCCAACAATTGTGCCGCATGGTCGACGTTGGGTTTTATTTTTTGCAGACCACTCTCGATACTACCTAACGATACGGCCAAAAATCTAACCGTATAGGCAAACAACAATGCGACTAGGGTACCCGACAATAATAAACCTATATCAATATCCAACCAATTTTTTGCAATATCGATAAGGTGATGATCAAGCCATGAAAATGAAATTAACACGCCAATTGCGATAATAGTGCCAGGCAGTGCATATCCCGTACCTGAAACCGTCACAGCAACACTCACTAATTTTTTGCGTTCGTATAATCGTTTTGCGTAAGCTAACACCAAGGCAAAACTAACCGCAATACATGCGGCAATAAAGGCCAAATAGAATGAATTCCAAGCAAGCGTTGAAAACGATTCGCCAATCACTGCTTCAAATAGAGACCAGTACAGTAATTGCACCGCCGGAATAAAAAAGCCAAACAGTAAAGGAAATGCACACACCCAAACAGCTAGTAGCGCCTTACCTTTAGTCAGGCAAATACGCCGAATAGAGTGCCCCTTT
>JBLIME010000124.1:0-8248 GCA_047638515.1 Pseudohongiellaceae bacterium | reverse complement strand
CTACTTCGGTGCTATCGAGGCGCTTCAAAAACTCGAGTCCGACTTTCCGTTTGGCAAATATGCTCAGTCTAGCCAGCTATCTTTAGTTTTTGCTTATTTTAAAACTGATGACAACGCCTTAGCAGATTCTTCTGCAAAACGCTTTATTCGACTACATCCAAATCACACCGATGTTGACTATGCCTATTACATGCTGGGACTTAATTCATACCCGAAGCCTGGTTCGCTCTTCCAAAGTTTTCTTGGTGCCGACTTGTCTAAAAAAGACACCAAGTCCGCCCAAATTGCATTTGCTAACTTTTCTCAATTAGTAACGCGATTTCCCGAAAGCCAGTACACCGCAGATTCTATTAAGCGCTTAGAGTTTCTACGAAATTTGCTGGCCCGCAGCGAGATTCACATCGCCAACTATTATTTAGGCCGGCAAGCTTTTTTATCCGCGGCAAATCGTGGACGCTTTGTTGTCGAGAATTACCAGCAAACTCCGTCTATGCCCGACGCGCTCGCCATTATGGTGCAAAGCTATCACGCGCTAGGCATGCAAGAACTTGAACAAAACAGCCTGGATGTGTTGCGACTAAACTACTCCAATTACCCCGCCTTAAACCCAGCAGATGGTAGCTTCAACTATCAATACTATGTGAAAGATGTGACTTCAATAATAGGTTTAGCGACATTTGGCTTGATCGACTATTCAAAACCACCGGGGTTTGATACGCGCAAGGTATATGGCCGTTTTTAGCGACCATGTGGACGGGCTTGATCAAGTTCTTACGCTACCCCCACGACGTCTGTGCGAGGGCGATATTTATGCACCCGGCATCCAGCCATTAGTAATGGGATAGCGTCTATCACGTCCAAAACCACGCTGAGAGATTCTGACACCAATCGGTGCTTGGCGCCGCTTATACTCGTTGATATCAACTAAACGGATCACTTTATGCACCACATCTGAGTCAAATCCCTCGGAAATAATGGCATCTGCACTAACATCCTGAGCAATATAAAGCTCCAGTATTTGATCTAAAATAAAGTACGGCGGCAAATTATCTTCATCTTTTTGATCCGGTGCTAACTCAGCTGATGGGGGTCGCTCGATAACGGATGTTGGGATCACAGCGTCCGCTGAGCCGTCGCTTTTTAACAAGGTATTTCGAAAGCGCGCAAGCTCAAATACCAGCGTTTTAGGTACATCTTTAAGCACATCAAAGCCACCTGCCATGTCGCCATATAGCGTTGAATAACCGACTGCCATCTCACTTTTGTTGCCCGTCGTAAGGACAATCGAACCGAGTTTATTTGAAAGCGCCATGAGCAGCACGCCACGGCAACGCGCCTGAAGATTTTGCTCTGCAAGATCTTCAGCTCTGCCCTCAAAAGAGGCGGCTAGCCCCGAGATAAAAGCATTGTACATTGGCTCTATACTTATTTCGCGATAATCTACACCTTGGCGTTGAGCTTGATCGGCTGCATAAGTTTGGCTTAACTCCGACGTGTACTTAAACGGCATCATTACCGCCGACACTGCATCTGCACCTAGGGCGTCAACGGCAATCGCCAGCGTTAGCGCCGAATCGATGCCACCAGACAGACCCAATACCGCCTGCTTAAAACCATTTTTGCGCACGTAGTCGCGCACACCAAGCACTAGCGCATCATAGACAATCTTAGGGGTGCCGGGATGTTGCGGCAAAGCTTGTGGTACGAACGATATCTCATCAGCGTCAATAGCTAACTCTACTAAAAAGAGCTCCTCGTCATAAAATGGGGCTTGTAAGCAGTGCTCGCCATTGCTTTGAACCGCAAAAGAAGCGCCATCAAAGACAAGTTCATCTTGTCCGCCTACTTGGTTTACGTAAAGGATAGGCATGTTACCCTCTTTTGCGCGCAGGCTTAATAGATCGATACGCTCTTGTAATTTATGCTGATGGAAGGGCGACGCATTGATGTTAATCATTAACTTTGCGCCCGCGGCACTGGCTTGTAACATTGGCGCTTGATGCCAAATGTCTTCACAAATAGTTAACGCGGCGGGTATACCGTGGAGGTCAAACACACAAGCCTCTTGTCCTGGGGTAAAGTAGCGTTTTTCATCAAAAACTTGATAGTTTGGCAGCTCTTGCTTTGCGTATTCTGCAATCCACTGCCCCTTTTGCAAAACTCCCGCCATATTGTACTGGCTGCCTTCAATAACTCGGGGGTAGCCTATGATAACCGTTGCACTTAACTGTGCTTGCTGAAGTAGCGCTAAGGCCGAGGCAATACGCTCTTGCATACTGCGACGTAGCAGCAGATCTTCAGGAGGATAACCACAGAGAGTGAGCTCTGGAAAAACCACCACGTCTGCACTATGGATTTGTTCTGATGTTTTGACACTATCGATAACTTTTTGAGTGTTGCCGGCGATATCACCCACTACCGGGTTTATTTGGGCCATTACAATATTTAATGTAGACATATTTATTCGCTGTTGTTTGTCGGCGAGCCACTGAAATTTACTCACAGGTCAGTCATCGCGGTTGGTATCTGTGTAGTCTGTCGAACCAACTATGGTTAGCTCAATAGACTTTCGGGACTTCTATTGTCGAGCATAATAAAAATGAAAGCAAAATCTTATACGTAATTGCGAATTAACTTTATTGAAAACTAGCTATATTTATCAACTTTAGTGAAGGCTTCCGATGAACTCCTAACTAAAACTCGCACCTAACCTCCACGATGGATTCACCTGTCCCCCGCCACGCGTTTACTATATTATTTAAGCTACTAATCACCGTGCGATTAAGTTGTCGGCCTCGGGCCTTAAAAGGCCATGATTCGAGTCTTCGTCATTCAACTTTAGTCAATATTAAAGGTAGTACCAGTGTTGCTCTTAGACGCACCGCATAATGACCCACTTCGACTGATTCGCATCTATATGAATTATCGCATCGGCCTTGGTGTGATGCTTTGGATCATGCACTATACCGGCTTATCTGAAGATGTATTTGGCTCTACATCACCGGTATTATTTACTAACGTATCAGTCGTCTACATCGCTGTGTGCCTGTTTTCCTTGATCAGCATTAAAAGCAGTGCTTTTATGCCCGATAGAACGCATTTATTGTCAATTCTTATTTGTGATGTTATCGCACTTGTTTTGATGATTTACGCCAGCGGTAACCAAACCGGAGTCCTAGGTTATTTATTGTTAATACCTATGGCAATGGGTGCCACATTCATTAAAAATCAAGCTTATGCTTTGGCTGCTTTCGGCTCATTATTAGTACTTACAGTGACATTTATCAGCATCGAACAAGGCAACGCAAGCAACCAGTCGTTATTTTCTGCCGGTCTAACTGGCGTCTCATTATTTACTATCACTACTACGGTACGAATATTTTCAGAGCGCATAAAAGTTAGTCAAGAAATCGTAAAAAAACAAGCGCAAGAGACACAGTATTCACAACTTGTGAGTCAACATATTGTAGAGACGATGCGGACCGGTATTATCGTAGTTGATACGGATTTAGTCATCCAATTAATCAATCGAGCAGCCACGGTACTTCTAACCAAAGATAATACTTTTGATAATCTGTCGGATATAGTCGTTCTTTACGAGAAACTATTTTACTGGAAAACACATAACGCTATACCTGCGGCAATGACGTTTGAGTCGGTAAACAACAACACTATTAGGGCGAGCTTTGCGGCCTTAGAAGACGAGCGTGTGTCTTCAATCATTATCTTCATAGAGGACCTGCAACAACTGACACAGGAGGCACAACAGCTAAAACTTGCGTCGCTAGGGCGCCTAACTGCAAGCATTGCTCACGAGATCAGGAATCCTTTGGGAGCCATCAGTCATGCGAGCCAACTACTCAATGAATCGACGTCTATTGGCAAAAATGACCACCAACTTTTAGACATCATCCACAATCACTCACAACGTATTAATTTTATTATTCATAGTATTTTGAATTTTTCTCGTAGAGATAATGCGGTGCCCGAAGTCATTAACATTAACGACTGGCTACAAAATTTTAAACGTGAATATCTTGAGCAACACAGCGATGCCATCATCGACATTACTGTTAAAAATAAAAAAATTCAAACGGTCATAGACCCTAATCATCTGTACCAGATCATCACTAATCTCGTCGACAATGGTTTAAGATATAATCAAAAAAACACTGGCAATAAAAAAATTGCTTTACAAGTTAGGCTTCAACAAAAAAATCAATGTCCAGTAATCGACGTCATTGATAATGGCTTAGGAATTGATACCACTGATATCCATAAAATATTTGAGCCTTTTTATACTACAGACGTTATGGGATCAGGCTTAGGCTTATATTTGTGTAAAGAACTTAGCGAGGCAAACCAGGCTAACTTACGCTATAGTTATGACAATATAAATAAAAAATGTGTTTTTAGTTTAATACTGGCTCACCATAAACGTAGAATTATTTTATAATGAAAACATCAAAGCATGTATTAATTATTGATGATGAAACAGATATTCGCGGCTTATTATCTATGACCCTACAGCGCATGGGTTATAACACCAGTTGTGCGGAAGATTTAACGCATGCGTTCGAATTACTATCTGATGAATCCTTTGATTTATGCCTAACTGACTTAAAACTACCCGATGGCAGTGGCATTGATATAGTAAAGCACATACAGCAGCGTAAATCTCCAATGCCAGTTATTGTCATTACTGCTCACGGTTCAAAGGATGTCGCTGTCGAGGCCATGAAGCATGGCGCCTTTGATTTCGTTAACAAACCTGTCGACTTAAATAATTTACGCTCGCTGATTAATAACGCGCTCTTAGTCAACGACAATGTGTCTACACAAGCGTCCATTATCGATCTTGTCGGTGAGTCTACAGCCGCTATAAAATTAAAAGAAAATATTGCAAAAGTCTCGCGATCACAAGCTCCTGTATTCATTCATGGAGAGTCTGGTAGCGGTAAAGAACTGGTGGCACGTGCTATTCACAAAACAAGTACTCGCACTAACGATTGTTTTGTTGCCGTCAACTGTGGCGCCATTCCCCGTGAATTAATGGAGAGTGAATTTTTTGGCCATACCAAGGGTAGTTTTACTGGAGCTCATCAGGACAAACAAGGCTTATTCCAAAGTGCCGAGGGCGGCACCTTATTTTTAGACGAGGTGGCAGATTTACCCATAGAGATGCAGGTAAAATTATTGCGAGCGATTCAAGAAAAAAATATTCGTCCGATAGGCTCTCAAAAAGAGGTGTCGATCAATGTGCGGATTTTGAGTGCAACCCACAAAAACTTGTTAAGTGAAATTAAAAAAAATCAATTCAGAAGTGACCTTTACTATCGTATCAACGTGATCGAAATAAATGTTCCGCCATTGCGCGAACGCAAAAGTGATATATCGCTGTTAACCCATACGTTGTTAACTAGAATCGCTAAAAAAAACAATGAAGAACTCAGTGATATTACCGATGATGCGCTGCGGTTACTCAACGAATACTCTTTTCCTGGAAATGTACGCGAGTTGGAAAACATATTGGAACGTGCCAGCGCACTGTGCAGTGACTATACTATTCGAGCCGACGATTTACAGTTAAATAAACATAACTTAGATGTTGAAGGCTCCGCTTCTAAATTTTTAATGGCCGTTGGCCTAGACCAACGAAAAATAACTAGCCGTCAGGTTAGGGTTGACGAAAAAAAAAATGTTCCTCAAGCTTATGATCCCATCGAGGAGTCGCTAGATGACTATCTTGAAAAAACTGAAAAAAATATTATACTAAGGCATCTTGAAAAGCTTCGTTGGAACAGAACATCTACCGCTAAAAAGTTGGGAATCACCTTTCGGTCACTGCGTTATCGCATGAAAAAGCTGGGCATAGATGATGATTAGAGTTGTACAATTATTATTTTTTAGTGGTTAACTTGGGAAAACTTCAAATTTTATTTGATATGATTAAAACTACTTTTTACCCCACAGCCATTAATACAGTTTATTACTAGACAAGTATTTGATATAAGTACTTTTACACTCTCGAGGCTCAAAGGAACTAAACTGCCCTGACGAGCAAGCCACACTAGCCCAAGGATGGAGCTTATGAAAACATTATCGTGCACGCGCCGACATTGCGTAAAAGAAACACCAACCCAAAGAGACCTCAATAAAAGCACAGTGATTTGTTTATTCAATATCCCCGAGAGTCTTAAAAAAATCAAAAATCAGATCTTCGGCTTTACTCTGATTAATCTACTTATCGCTTTATCTATCAGTGCTATATTGGCCACAAATGGAATACCTGCTATTTTTCAAAGCATTTATTACATTAGAGCAAGCACTAGTTATGATGACCTTTTTACACTTATTCAATTTTCACGACAGCAAGCGGTCAACTATCATTCACAGGTATTGCTCTGCCCAACGATTGATCGCGTTAACTGTATCGATGACTGGAGCCAAACATTGATGGTTTTTGTCGATGTCAATAATGACGAGATTAGAGATGAACTCGAGGCAATCGTGAGAGCGAGAATATCACTTCAACATGATGAAGTTATAAAGTGGAATGCATCTGGCAGCAGACGCTACCTACGCTTTAAAGCTGATGGCTCGACGGGGAATCAAAATGGCCGCTTTAGCTATTGCCTGTTCACACATGACAAACTGTATGCCAAGCAAATCATTATGACGATGGCAGGCCGGGCTCGGCGTGGCAGTGAAAGTAATGCAATTGAGAAATGTAATGCCTAGTCAAGGTTAACGCCAGCAGTCTGATACGCTACCGCCTGCACCGCGATCCCCCGTATTAGTGAGTGTCAACGCTCCACAAGTAGAGTCAATTATTGCTGGAGTTAGTGTAATCAAGTAGGTGGTGTTGCCATTAGCAACAGTGGCAACTGCGCTGTATGTGCCGTTCTCACTACTGGCAGACCCCATGTTTAAACCGCTAGCGTCAGCGGCAGTTAAGCTACTTGCGTAGCGGCTATATTGCGTGAAATGGCGCTCTTGCCTCGAGGCAATGTCTAGTGCGAAAGCTTTGCCTTCGGCGCGCTTGCCATTTTCAATATAAGCGTTATAACTAGGTACCGCAACACTACCTAAAATACCGATAATGACGACAACGATCATTAATTCAATCAGCGAAAAACCTGAATGCTTCTCTGCCATAAATTTCATAAATATTACTCAATTAAATCGTCATTTGCCTAAAATGAATATGGTGTCAATGTAACGTTTTGATCGATTTTCACTAAACTTCACGGACACACGTTGACCTTTTTTTAAGGCATATCGGTTAGTCACTTTTTTACCTTGATCATAAACCTTAGTATTTAATTTTAACCGATAATCCATGTCACTGAGAACCACAATACCTTTATCGTTGTCGATAAAATCAATGATTTTTGGAATATTTTTTAGAGAATTACTCGTATCCAAACCGACAAAATCTGTATTATTATCAGATTGAGCGAAAGTGAAGGGCGCACCCATAAAAAACACCAAAACTACATATAGAGCGAACTTTTTTCGAATTGTGCGTTTCATATTGCATCTCTCGTTAACGAAGAATTGACCACGATTTTCGACCCGATGGAACATTCGGCAGAGGTATGGGATCCCGCCCAATAGTGCCGTCCTCATAAGTAGTGCGCAGCTGAGAACCATCGGATCCTGTATCAACCGCAATGCTTACAGCAGCTTTATTAAGTGCGATTGTAGAGGAGTTAATAGGATCACCATCGACATCGGTAAAGACGGTAAAGCTAGGCATTTTGCCGGACACTAGATCTAAAGCGGTCAAGAACCCTGGGGTTTCTCCTCCTCTACAGACTTGTCCTCCCGAGGGCACCGTAGTGACAAAAAATACCAACGAGCCCCAAATAACAGGGTTTATTATCACTCTACCGCGATCAAAGGGATCTGTTTTTATGCCGCTAGGATCGCCCGCTGGCGCAATATCACCCGCTAAATTGATATACCAGCCAAAATTACTGGAAGAACCCACTTCATAAGCCGCCAAATCACCCGTGACTAATAAATTGTCTGCGCTACCACTAAATGTCCTCGCGACAAGATCATTTTTGTTTAAACTATGATTATCAGTACCTGTATCCCAGACACTATAAAAAGACTGATCGTCACTAATAGAAGCATCACCCTCGGCAATAAACTGACCCGTACCAAACAACACCAATATATTGGGGGAGGTACTGAAGCTTCTTCTTGTGGTGTGTAGGGTTACATCTGGACGGGTTGT
>JBLIME010000123.1:0-8260 GCA_047638515.1 Pseudohongiellaceae bacterium | reverse complement strand
AACCCATTGCGGAACTCGAAGGTAAAATCGAAGAGTTGCAGTTAATAGGTAACGATAACGATTTAAATATTACCGATGAGATTGAAAGACTCAAAGATAAAAATAAAAAACTGACGGCAAGTCTTTACAGCAATCTAACTCCTTGGCAAGTCGTCAAGGTAGCCCGACATCCCCAACGTCCATATACGACCGATTACATTTCACGTATTTTTGATGAGTGGGAAGAGTTGCATGGCGATCGTCATTTCGGTGATGATGCTGCTATCGTCGGTGGCGTCGCGCGTCTCAACAATAAGCCAGTAATGATAATTGGTGAAGAAAAGGGTCGCAGTGTCCCCGATAAAGTGAGACGAAATTTTGGCATGCCGCGTCCAGAGGGCTATCGTAAGGCTCTGCGTCTGATGGAGATGGCCGAGCGGTTTAAAATGCCGGTGATCACCCTTATCGATACACCTGGGGCTTATCCGGGTATCGATAGTGAAGAGCGCGGCATTAGTGAGGCTATCGCACAAAATCTAGCAGTAATGTCGCGCCTTAGAACACCCATCATTTGTACCGTAATTGGCGAGGGTTCTTCGGGTGGCGCATTGGCTATCGGCGTAGGTGATCATCTTAATATGCTGCAATACTCGACATATTTTGTTATTTCTCCTGAGGGCTGCGCCAATATTATTTGGAAAACAGTTGATAAAGCTCCCCAAGCGGCCGAGGCAATGGGTGTGACCTCCCAAGTAGTTATGGATTTAGGCATTGTCGACGAAATCATCCCCGAGCCACTAGGCGGTGCTCATAGAGATATCGATTTAATGGCCGCAAGTCTTAAAGCACGTCTCATTGCACAAGTTGACGAGCTGCTCGACCAGCCCATTGACGACGTCGTTGAAAGACGCTATCAGCGTCTAATGAGCTACGGTAACTAACGTATTTTTTATAGTCACTAAACCTTGTCACATAAAATAAAGTTACTGTGCTAGGACTTCATAAAAAGGCTCAATTAATAATTGAGCCTTTTTCGTATCTTCTTTAAAGCTCGAGGAAAACAGGCTTGAGTTGGATGATCTGTTGTTTGACGTGTAGTTTTTGCCATAAAAATAGATGTTACTAGGACTTTAAAAAGCGACTCTTGATTAAGGCGAATAGATTCATATCTTGATATTGATCATCCCAGAACGCTTTTTCATGCAGACGACCTTCAAAAATAAAGCCATTTTTTTTGAGAACTTTTTCGGAGCCTATGTTGCCGGGTACGACAGAAGCTTCTATGCGATTGATGTGAATTTGCAACTCGTCGTTGTAAGCTGCGCTAATAATTTTATGAATGGCCTCAGTTGCATAGCCTTTACCCCAAAACTCCGGGGCAAGTTCATAGCCAATAATTGCCGAGTGATCGTAAGCTACCCAGTTATTAAAACCGCAAGTACCGATAAGTGGTGATGATTTACCTGGTGCTGAGGCCTCGCGAATCGCCCAGCGAATACCCGAATTGTGGGTAAATTTATTGCGTAAGAAATCAACAATATCCGAAGCTTCCTCGGGCTTGGTCAGTCGTTCCATATCATAAAGTGACATAGCTTTCGGATTAGAAAATATGTCATAGATAGCGTCGGTGTCGTCTTCGCGCACTTCATCTAGGACTAGGCGATTGCTATAAAGATTAGGGAACAGCTTAGGTCGCATTTACAATGATAAATTATGCGGTGAGAAGGCGGTCATATTTTTTACTTAAAAAGTCATAAAATTGTTCACGCAGATTATTAATGTCGCGCTTCATGGCGAGAATGTCTGCCTCGCTGATGTCAGTTCTGCCGACATAGACTTGGCGTCTGAAGTGTGCAACTTTTGAGCCATATAAGCGTAAGTTTTTTTCGAGCGTTTTTTCTCCGAGCATTAATAATTTCGACTCTGCATCGGAGAGTTTCTTAAACTCGTCAACTAATTTTTGGCTAACAGCATCAAGCTCTTGTTTGCGATTGTCGGGCCAGCGTTTGCCAAAACGAATAGATTCGACTACTAACGACGAGTATTTTGCAAATACATGGCTAACATGACCGACGTCACTAGAAATACTCTCGAGGATGTCGAGGCGACGTTGCTCGGCCTTCATCGGACGTGGCTGCCGCTTATTGATTAATATTATTGCGCATAATGAGGCAATAAGAGCGCCCACGCCTACTTTGATTGATGTATCAAGCAGTTGCCATATAATAGTTGAATCCATGACTTTCACCTTATTCAAATAGTCAGAAAAATGTCGATTTTGGCTATCGCACTGAATTAAGTTATACGAAGCAATAAATACGCCAAAATTAGTGTCAGTGATGCATTTGATCATTAAAAAGTTAAGTAAAGTGCCAAGTAAAGCGAATATGAACGAGAGATTGTTATGTCCTTGAGTGTGAAAACAGTAAACGTCAGACAAATGTGCTACACAAATTCCAGCGAGAACGCCGATTTTATTGCCCTACTTGATCATTACGCACAAGATAAGATGGGCGGCGGGGCGCCTCTCGCCGATTCAGTTAAAACAGGTCTAGTCAATAGCTTGCACGCAAGAGCTGATGCAATAAGCTTGTTAGCTTATTATAAAAAACAAGATGACCAACCACAGCAGGCTGTTGGTCTGCTCAATGCTTTTGAGGCATTTTCAACTTTTGTCAATAAGCCGCTAATTAATATTCATGACATTGTGGTTAAAGATGGTTTTAGAGGCCAGGGCGTTGGTCAGCAATTATTGGCAGCCATCGAGCAAATTGCCAGTGTGCGAGGGTGTTGTAAGTTAACTTTAGAGGTGCTCTCGGGCAATGAGTTGGCAAAAAATAGTTATCACAAGTATGGCTTTAGTAGCTATATGTTGGATAAGTCGGCGGGCCACGCACTTTTTTGGGAAAAACAAATATTAGAGCAATAAGCGTTTCACAGAAGCTCTGGTTTTACTGTGCCATAGTGATTGATATGGTCAAGGCACGGGGTAAAAAACTTGTACTTGTTACAGCGAATACGGCTAAATGAATCACATAGCAAAATCACGCCCTTATAAAAGATCAATCGCTATGAAATTATAGATAACATGACAGCTAATAGAG
Organism: Pseudohongiellaceae bacterium; assembly: GCA_047638515.1. Taxonomy (GTDB): domain Bacteria; phylum Pseudomonadota; class Gammaproteobacteria; order Pseudomonadales; family Cellvibrionaceae; genus CANLBN01. The sequence goes on along the minus strand of JBLIME010000123.1, from coordinate 5,177 downwards.
GCTTGGACCTATGCGGTTAACTTCCTTTGATCCATTAGATGAGCCTATTGTGTCGAAGGTCGGTTAACTTCATTGTGGTTTGAGTGTGTCAGCCCCCCGCAATTTTTACGATGAAGCCCTTGGTTTCCAGTAAGCTCTTGATGGTTTCACGTTGATCTGTTTGTAACTCGATGACATTATCTTTGATGCTGCCACCGACACCTATCTTAGTTTTTAACAGCTTTGCTAAACTTTTCATATCACTATTCATTGGCAAGCCTTTGATCAAGGTCACGCCATTGCCTTTGCGACTTTCGCGATGCAGTCGCACAATGCCATCGCTCGTGTCGACTGCGATCGCGGCCTTGCTTGTTACAACACGCCCAGTTTCAGTTGAATAAACTAGGCGGCTATTTTTAGAGTTGTGATTATCTTTAGTCATTACTTATTTTTTTACTCAGTTCCGTTGGTGGCATTTTTGTCGCTGATGCCGGTATTGCTAAGCCTAGCTTATTGGTAACGCTCTCTATCAATACTAGGCAGGCTCCGTTAGTAAATAATAGGTAGCTGAGCGTTGGTAGCGCTAGCAAACAGTAGCTTAGGGGGGCAGATATAAGTCTGCATAGTATGCCGATCCATATTAACTTCTCGGTCTTTGGCGGTGATCGAATAGCGGTCTCGCAACGCGGGCATAAAAATACTTGGCGTTTGATTAAAGCCCAGTGGGTCCCCTTACTTTTCAATAGCGCAAGGCTTATTGATTGATGACACTGCTGCGCTCCCATGACGAAACCTTGCTAACATTTTTTATGATGGATGTTGCTTTACAAACAACAGCTGCAGCAGAGCAAAACTGGCTACGTGCGCTATTATAGGAGGGTTTGCGGTTTAGTGCTAGAGAGCTTTGGCACCAACATGTTTTGACATACAATAGACAAGATATAGGACTGTAAGCCAAATGATAACTATAAATATGATGAGTAATACAAAGGTTATTGCATGAGTGAAATAATTGATAAAGAAACCGATAACCAGTCTGACGCTGAACACGATAAAGGGCAGGTCTTGAAACAGCGACTCTTTAGTACAATTTTTGGTCATGATACGCGCGAGGGTAAGCTCTTCGATATCGCCTTGATCTATATCATCTTGATCAGTGTGTTGGCGGTTGTGCTTGATTCGGTGAGCTTTTTGTCGGGTCAATACAGAGTTTACTTTCGCGCAATAGAGTGGACTCTGACTATCTTCTTTACTATCGAATATAGCTTGAGAATATATTGCTCGCCCAATAAGTGGCGCTATATATTCAGCTATTACGGCATTGTTGATCTACTATCAATCATTCCTTCTTATCTAAGTCTGTTTATAACTGGTGTGAGTTACTTATTAATCATCCGGCTACTGCGCGTATTACGGATATTTCGGATATTAAAGCTAGTGCGCTACTTAAGTGACATGAATGTACTCTTGCGCTCGTTGGCACGCTCTCGCCGCAAGGTTTTAATCTTTTTCACAGCTGTACTAGTTTTAGCGACCCTGTTCGGTTCTTTAATGTTTGTGATCGAAGGGCCCGACAACGGTTTTACCAGTATTCCAAAAAGTATCTATTGGACGATTGTGACGATAACGACGGTTGGTTATGGAGATATCACCCCACAAACTGTGTTGGGTCAAATTGTTGCATCATTAGTTATGTTGACGGGTTACTCAATTATTGCAGTACCCACAGGCATTTTTACTGCACAAATGTCGTTAGAGATTATGCGTCAGCGTCAATCTAAAGCCTGCCAAAACTGTGAGCGCAGCGGACACGAAGAAGATGCCGCCCACTGCAGGCATTGTGGTGCTGAATTACCCCAAGAAGTCGAAACTAAAACGAGTGATAAAAGTCATGAGAATAGGCGAGCCCCCCAAAATGTCGGATAGCGCAAACAACCAAACCAACAAATTACTGCAGCAGCAAATTGATGATTTGCAAAGTCGACTGTCCCACCACGAAGATCTACTACAAGCACTCGACGCAGTCATTATCAGCCAAGATAAAGCGATCATCGTCTTGCAGCAAAAGCTCATTCAGAATCAAGATAAATTAGATGATGTCGCCCATAGCTTAGAATTATCTTCTAACGAAAAGCCTCCGCACTACTAATGTGCCAGTCAATAAAAGCTAGAACTTCAATAATTTTGAAAAGCAGTGTCATAAACTTTATTTGATTGGGGAATTAAGGTCCACGTGCATCGAGAAGTACTTATGCTGGTCAGGTGTGGTGTTTTGTATTGATGTCACCGAGCAGTTCGTATACACAAGAAATAGCACTAGTGTCGAGTAGACAAATTGCTAGTCACTTTGACGAAGTTGACGTGAAAAGCATTTTAACGGCGACTTTTATAGCGTTCTTGTCGACGGCAACCAATACGCCCTATGTTGCTAAATCGTATATTTTCATCTATCGATTGACTTGGGCCGACAAGCATTAATTGACGACAAGAACCTAGGTCTATCGCTGGGAGGTTGCAAAAAAGTCTTTGCCAAAATTCGTAAGATAATCCCCAAGTCATCGTAAGACCTAGGTTCTTGTGATGCGTGCACAGCTACATGCCATTGTCGAGACTAATGTAGAAACCTCTGTCGATGATAAATTTTATGTCAACGCCGAACAATTTATTAATCAACAAACGTTAGACAGCAATATTTATTCCGCAGAGCTTGCTCCTATTGCCAAAGTGACGGTGTGGGCTTTAGGTGAAAGCTTGGGATAGGTCTGGCGTTGGCAGTAGAGGGGGGTGTAGATAGCCAAGTTATATTCGATAACTTAACCATCATCGGCTGCGAGTGTCCCTAGAACTATTATATTGCTTGCTTGACGAGATAGTTGTTTTTGACGAATATTTTGCCGTAAATTCTAACGATAAAAAGGTGGATGCAATACTCGTTAACCTTGAGGTCGTCATTGAAAATTTAATTGATCGTTACTTGCTTATGGATTCTCTGTTCTGTCTTAAGGCCAGCGATTTGTGCTCATATTTTCGAATTTTCGCGTAACTTTTTAATATTGATTAAGCGCTGCTTGGCTTCGGCCAGCTCTGTTGTGTTGTTGCCAAACTTTTTAATAATGTTATTGACTTGATTCTCTGCACTGTCAAAATCCGCTCGCAATAAAAAAAATTCGGTGCGAGCTTTGTGTAAGGCTAGAATGTCTCCGGCCAAGCCGGCATACTCTGCTAAATTAAACCAAATTGATACGTCACTTGACCGTTTAAGGGAAAGTTGAGTAAGCACTAGAACAGATTTTTTATAAGCGTTATTAGCGGCAAACAATCGACTTAACTGCATATTTAGCGAATAACTGTCGGGTGTTTCTATCAGAGCTCGCTGGATTAGATTGATCGCTTTTGACAGTTGCTGAGAACCTACATCAATATCTGACTGTGCAATAACGAGAGCCTTATTATCTGGATGTAATTCTAGTAACTGTGTGATTAATTGTTGCGCAGTATTGAATTCTTTGGCCGCAATGTGGGCGAGCGCAAGACCGTAACGTGTACCCGTTTTCGAGGCGCTAAAGCCCTTAAGTTCACTTTCGAAGCGACTAATGGCCTGTTGTGGCGTGGATTCGCTAGCCAGTAACACGCGAGCTCGCATCAGGTCATAGTTAAGACTCGAGGTTGGCGTGTTGCTAGGGTGTGATCTGGCACGGTTTTCTGCATCGGCGATACGTTTAGCTGTGACCGGATGAGTTAATAAAAATTCAGGTGGTTTTGCACTAAAGCGCGTTGAACGCTGAATTTGTTCAAACATGTCGGCCATGGAGTGCGGATTAAACCCCGCATCTATCAATGTGTCCATGCCAATTCTATCGGCCTCTTGCTCAAAATCGCGACTAAACCTGAGCTGCCGGTCAATCATTCCCGCCTGTGTGGCCTGTAATGCAGCAATACCAGCTTCGCCATTGCCAGCCGCGGCAATTAAAATACTACCGAGTAATGCAGCGGTATTAAAAATAGCTTGTCCTTTTTGTTGCTCTAGCCCGCGTGCGTAATGTCGCTGGCTCAAATGAGCTAGTTCATGGGCTAATACGCTGGCAAACTGTGCTTCTGATTCCGCATAGGCGTATAAACCTGTATTTACACCAATGACTCCTCCAGGCACGGCAAAAGCATTAATGTTTCTGTTTTCAACAATAACTAGCGATAACTCATCACCGGCTGCTGGATTAAACTGACTGAGATGATCTAACAAATCCTCTGTATACTCGATAAGCTGTGGGTCTGATGAGGTTGGCACTCGACCACGGAAATATCTAAGCCATGCCTGTCCCAAGCGCTTCTCTTCTGCTTTTGAGGCGGCAGAGGCACCTTCACCGATAGAAGGTAGCGGCGTTGGTGAAAGGTTTAGACTATCATTTTGTTGATTAGTCTTTGTTGGTTGGACGTTTTCGGCAGTCGCGGTGAGTGCGAAGCTCATTGATAATAAGCTACAAAAACACATGATAAAAACCCGTACTTTCATGTAATCATTCCTTTATCGATATGCGTTGAGGCAAGGTAGTCACAATCAGCTATCCTTCGGCCCGATAGCTTAAAACGGCTGTCTATATTAATCAATTAGTCGAAAGCTTACTCTTAATAGACCTACATTTCTGCTATGGTTTGGTTGTGGACGCCTGTATGCTTGCTGCTTAGCTTCAATAGATTTGATGGAATAATCGGCTATTGAATTAATAGCGAATTTAATAGTGTTTTTAATCATAAGCCGCAATGGTGATTGCTCGGCGCTGTTAGGCGCACCCTGACAGCATTGCTTTAAAGCTATGTTGGGCCTAGTTGCCGGAAGTCGAGCTGAGGTGAGCTCAAGTTGACTGTATTTTTAGTTTGAGAACGGTTATACGGTAAACGGTTAAGTGTAAAAAATACTCATTGATGGAGCGGTTCCAGCTGAAATTAAGCTGTTAATGTGCCACTCCTTATAGGCTCAGGTCATAGACTAAAACGTATCATTTTCGTCAACTGTGCGATATTTAAGTAAGACCCTACGCTTGCGGCAGCGCTGCGCAATCTGTCAATGTTGCGTGAATAGATGAATGCTCGATAGAGTTCTATAAGCAGTATCGAGTTAGCAGCATTGAGTTAATAAGTTTAGATCGATAGCTCGAGGAGACTGATTGAAGTCGATAGATTCCGGTTAAGGGCTGTTTTAA
>JBLIME010000122.1:0-8266 GCA_047638515.1 Pseudohongiellaceae bacterium | reverse complement strand
ACACGGTGATGTTTGTGGGATTGAAAGCCTCCAATAGCACCTTGAGCCTCAGTGGTGAAGCGCCCTTTAATATTATCTTTGGTAATGTCGAAGGTAGTAGTTTGATCTACAATGACATGCCTGTTTTACTTGAGCCACCGGCAAACGGTCGACCCCTGCGTCTTGTTGTTGGTCAGTAGCCGTCGGTTAGCCGTTGCCGGCAGCAGCCGCTGACGCTAAGCTTTGATGCGGTTAATTGTTATCTGCCAACTTCAGTCTAATCAATATGATTGCTCACTTGGCAAACCAAACCTTTTTATTCCTTTTTTGTTGTAGGTGACTGCCATGTATTTTGAATCCCCCATCAAGCGTCGTTTAACGCGCCAAATCATGGTAGGCGATGTCGCTGTTGGCGGTGGCGCGCCAATTAGCGTGCAGAGTATGACGAATACTGAGACTACAGATGTCGATGCAACTGTCGCTCAGATTAATCAAATTCAACAAGCCGGCGCTGACATTGTTAGGGTGTCGGTTCCCTCTATGGAGGCGGCGGACGCTTTTGGTGAAATTAGAAAGCGAGTTGATGTGCCACTGGTCGCTGATATCCATTTTGATTATCGGATTGCACTGCGTGTCGCTGATCTCGGTGTTGACTGTCTGCGCATTAACCCCGGTAATATTGGGCGCGAAAAACGTATTCGTGCGGTTGTCGATAAAGCGCGAGATTTGAATATTCCTATTCGAATCGGTGTCAATGCTGGCTCTCTTGAAAAAGACTTACAAAAAAAATATGGTGAGCCAACCCCCGATGCCTTAGTCGAGTCGGCTATGCGCCATGTCGATATTTTGCATAAACTTGATTTTCAAAACTTTAAAGTGAGCGTCAAGGCCTCCGACGTTTTTATGGCAGTCGCGGCCTACCGTAAGTTATCTGACTTAATTGACCAGCCCTTGCATTTAGGGATCACCGAAGCTGGAGGCTTCAGGTCGGGCACAGTCAAATCAGCCGTAGGTTTAGGTGCACTACTAATGGATGGTATTGGTGATACTGTGCGCGTTTCACTGGCAGCAGATCCTGTTCTAGAGGTCAAAGTTGCCTGGGATTTATTGAGAAGCTTAAAGCTCCGTAGCAGAGGCATTAATTTCATTGCGTGCCCTAGCTGTTCTAGACAAAATTTTGACGTGATTGCAACCATGAATGCACTTGAATCACGTGTTGAGGACATCACTGTGCCAATGGATGTGGCTATTATTGGCTGTGTGGTTAATGGTCCTGGAGAGGCAAAAGAAGCTGATCTTGGCTTGGCAGGAGGCACGCCCAATAACTTAATCTACATCGATGGTAAACCCGCAACTAAACTGCATAAAGATGGCTTGGTGGAGGCGCTCGAAGTTCTTATTCGTAAAAAAGCCGACGAAAAACAAAAAATAATGGCGAATCTCATCGTTAAAGCTTAGTAGTGCTTGCGAAGTCAATACATAAATAAGTGAGCCCGGTAATTAGTTGGCCTTAGCACTTGGCTGATTCTTTGCCGAGTGTAGTTTAAAGGCCTGATTTTTGCCTTTTTATCATTTAATTAATGGCTTGCGAGCCATATTTGTTCATATAGACAGCCGCACCTGTATAGTCCCACCCCGCTTTGCCCTATAATGCGTTGTTTTTTAAGCGGCAGCTTGATTTCAGTAGCGCTTTATGAACAATTTATTGATCAAAAAATTATTTATTACAAACAAGGCGACTTTCTTTTGAGTAAGATCCAAGCAATTCGTGGCATGAATGATCTGCTGCCGGAGGCCTCTGCCGCATGGCAGTATTTAGAGGCGACGATCGCTAAATGCGTTCAATCCTATGGCTATCGTGAAATTCGTTTTCCTTTGTTAGAAAAAACAGAATTATTTAAGCGTACTATTGGCGAAGTTACCGATATTGTTGAGAAAGAAATGTATACTTTTGATGATCGCAACGGCGAGAGCCTAACGCTGCGTCCTGAAGGTACTGCCTCGTGTGTTCGGGCCTGTGAAGAGCATGGTCTTTTGTATAATCAAATTCAACGTCTCTGGTACATGGGCCCAATGTTTCGCTATGAGCGTCCGCAGAAAGGCCGTCTGCGTCAATTTCATCAGATCGGTATAGAGGCATTTGGACTACAAGGTCCAGACATCGATGCTGAATTACTATTGATGACTGCACGTTTATGGAAAATGCTGGGTATCGATCAAGCGGTCACGCTAGAGATTAACTCGTTGGGTACAGCTACCGCCCGAGGCGTCTACAAAACCGCTCTCGTTGCGTTTTTAACGGACGTCAAAGATCAGTTAGATAGCGATAGCCGGCGCAGGTTAACCAGTAATCCGCTGCGCATCCTCGACAGTAAAAATGCCCAAACGCAAGCACTGCTAGCCGGTGCTCCGCAGTTAGATGATTATCTAGATAACGATTCGCGTCAGCACTTTGAAGCGCTAAAACTCATGCTAGACAATGCCAATATCGTTTATCGAGTTAACAATCGCCTCGTACGCGGGCTTGATTATTATGGATATACTGTTTTTGAGTGGGTAACTGACCAATTAGGAGCGCAGGGCACTGTCTGTGCGGGCGGCCGCTATAACGGCCTGGTCGAGCAGCTTGGTGGTCGACCAGTGCCAGCTGTCGGTTGTGCGATGGGTCTTGAGCGTCTTATCTTGTTGTTACAGACGCTCGATAAAATACCTGAGTCAATCGAGGCAAAACTAGACATCTATATTCTGGCGGTGGGAAGTATGAACGGAGTGGTCGAAGGCTACGCTCTAGCGGTGGGCGACCAACTACGCGAGCGCGCTAAAGACATACGCTGTGTAAATCACTGTGGCGGTGGCAGTTTTAAGTCACAAATGAAAAAGGCCGATAAGAGCGGCGCTTTACTGGCCATCATTCTTGGTGAGGACGAAGTCGCGACACAAACTATCAGTGTTAAATACTTACGTGATGATACGCCACAGATAACTTTACCGTTAATGCAGGGCCTAGAACGCATAGCTACAAATTTTGAACAACAGTGCGCAACAGTTAATAATGCATAATAATCCAAAAATTATAGATAGGAGTTGACCAGTGGCAGATCATTTATCAGATCAAGAACAATTACAGGTTATAAAAAATTGGTGGACGCAGAATGGACGCTATTTACTTATTTGTATTGCGGTCTCAGTTAGCGCATATTTGAGTTGGCAGTGGTGGACAGCATCCCAACAGCAACATGCTGAGCAAGCATCTGCAATCTATAGTGAGCTGGTCGCCTCGGTTGTAACCTCCAGTGTCGAGCCATTGAGTAGTGACGAACTAACAACCGCTACTTTTTTAGTTGAGCAGCTCAAAAATGATTTTAGCGATACGGCTTATGCAGTCAACGCAGCATTGTTACAGGCTAAGCTAGACGTCGACCAAGGTGATTTAGAGCGCGCAGTTGATGCGCTAAATTTTGCTATTGATAACGGCAATAGTGATATACAAGTGGTCGCTACTCATCGTTTGGCGCGCGTTTATTTGGCACAAAAAAATATGAATGAAGCGCTGGTTCTCGCCAGTTACGATAAAAATGATGCCTTTGCCAGCAAGTATGCTGACTTGCGCGGCGATATTTATTCGGCGAAGGGCGATATTGCCGCAGCGGTTGCGGCTTATAGGCAAGCTTTAAGCGACATGGAAGATGGCGATGGCATCCAGCGTAACTTAATCGAAATTAAATTAGCTGACTTGTCAGCGAGTGGAGAATAGCTCCAATGAGCGTTAGCGATAAATATCCAGCGATTTTGATGAAAACATGTAGCGTCGCCTTGATGCTATTAATAGGACTTGGTGGTTGCTCTTGGTTTGGCGATAAGCACAAAGGGTTAAAACCTAATCCGCTAACACCATTGACTCAGCGGGTTGAAATAAAAAGTCGCTGGAAAACTAAGGTAGGCTCAGGGCTCAGTGAACTCTATCGTGTCATTCCGCCAATTGTTGACAAGGACACGGTTTATGCAAATGATTACGAAGGTCAGGTGTTCGCTTTTGATCGCGAGACCGGAGCGACAAAATGGAGTTACGAGTCTCAGTTAGAGATGGCTGCTGGTGTCGGCTTAGGCGGCAACTTAGTGATGCTCGGTTCTTTGAAAGGCGATGTACTAGCTCTGGATAAAGACACGGGTGAAGAGCAGTGGCGAGTCACTATCGATAGTGAGATATTAGCGGCCCCGCAAAATAATGGGGCGGTTGTTGTCGTCCAAACAAACGATGGCAAGTTAATTGGTTTAGATGCTGAAAACGGAGCAGTGATCTGGACCTACTCAGCTCAACTACCTTCGTTGAGTCTCCGTGGCACCGCTGTGCCACAGTTGTTAGGGCCAAATGTCATAACGGGCTTTGCCAATGGCAAGTTGATAGCGCTTTCGGCAGTCGACGGAACCTTGTATTGGGAACGGCGAGTTGCCAGTCCCCAAGGCCGCTCCGATATAGAGCGCGTTGTCGATATCGACGGCTCTCCAGTGTTGAGTGGCAACACCATCTACACGACAAGTTATAACGGTACCTTGAGTGCCTTAAGTACTCGTGGTGATATCTTGTGGTCCCAAGAGAATTCGAGTCATAATAGCCCGATTGTTATCGATGAGCGTGTTTTTGTAACCAGCGCAGAGGGTTTTGTCCGAGCTTTTTCGGCGCAAACAGGCTTAATTCTTTGGGAAAACAAAATACTCGCGGGTCGACGTTTGGCGGCACCACAGAACCTTGCCGGTTTTGTAGTAACGGCAGATTACGAAGGTTATGTGCATATATTCGACACCCAGTCAGGTGGTCTATTAGATCGCTTTAAAGTCGATAGCGATGGTATTCGCTCGCCAATGATATCCGATGGGACTTATCTTTACGCTTTGGGCAATGATGGTGTATTAGCCTCAATTGCAGTCTATTTATTTAAAAAACGTTAACAGGCCCTTTTAATGCTTCCTGTCATTGCCCTTGTCGGGCGACCTAATGTGGGTAAATCCACACTTTTTAATCGAATCACTCGCACTCGTGATGCACTTGTGGCTAATTACGCAGGCTTAACCCGCGACCGTAAATATGGCGAGGCAGTTTTCGATGAGCAACGTATCATTTGTATCGACACCGGCGGTCTCACCGGTGGCGAAGAAGGTATCGATGGTGAGATGGCGGCACAGTCACTGCTCGCCATAAAAGAGGCTGACCTAGTTTTGTTTATGGTCGATTGTCGAGCTGGTTTAACTTCGGCCGATGCCCACATTGCGCGGCATCTGCGTACAACGGGTAAGCCATTGCTACTGTTGGCTAACAAAATTGATGGCCATGATTTTGATGTTGTTGTCGCCCCTTTTTATGAATTAGGTTTTGAAGATATACATCCAATTACAGCAACGCATGGACGTGGTGTGCGCCAGCTGATGGAAGCGGTAGTCGCAAGATTAGTGCAGATTCAAGCCGCCAAGATTGCTGATGATGATACTTTGAGCATCGAGCAGCCATCTCAGGGTGGTATTAAAATAGCTGTTGTGGGTCGACCTAACGTAGGCAAGTCAACTTTAGTAAACAGAATGCTGGGTGAAGAGCGCGTCGTTGTCTACGACGAGCCAGGTACCACTAGAGACAGTATTTATATTAATTACGAACGCCATGGCAAGAATTATACGCTAATTGATACGGCCGGCATTCGCCGCCGAAAAAATATTAAAGAGACCGTTGAAAAATTTTCAATTGTAAAAACTTTGCAAGCCATTGACGATGCCAATGTTGTCGTTTTGATGGTTGATGCACAAGAGGGCTTAGTCGATCAAGATTTGCACTTGATGGGACATGTTATCGACGTTGGACGAGCCCTAGTGGTCGCCCTCAATAAATGGGATGGCCTCGAAAGTGAAGCTAAAGAGTTTATTAAGAACGAATTAAAACGGCGTCTGCGTTTTGTTGATTTTGCCGATATACATTTCATTTCTGCCTTACACGGAACGGGTGTCGGCCATTTGTACGAGTCTGTTGAGCAGGGATACAAGTCGGCAACCGATCGCTTTTCAAGTAACCACTTAACCACCGTGCTGCAAATGGCAACTAGAGAACATCAGCCGCCGATGGTACGAGGACACCGTATTAAGTTACGTTTCGCACATCCCGGCGGACACAACCCGCCAATTATTGTTATACACGGTAACCAGACTAAAGAAATCCCTGGGCATTATGTGCGCTATCTTGAAAAAACTTTTCGGCGAGCCCTAGACTTACATGGCACACCTATTCGCCTTCAGTTTAAGTCTTCGGATAATCCCTATGCGGGAACTAAAGCTCCAAGTACTCGCCAGCAAGCCCGTCAGCGTAAAATTGAAGCGAATACGCCCAATCGCTCGCCAAAGAAAAAAACACGTCGCTAGAAACGTGTTTGGCTTGCATGCTCGGGGCTAGTTGCAGACTCGACATGTCTGTATTACGCGGCGCTGCGATCGCCTTTTCGACACTTTGTGCTTCACGCATTAGTCTTTACAAAAGTCTGATGATAATTACTCAAGTGTCGCCTTATATTCGCTGCGCCTCAATTCTTGCGACAAACCTTCAGCGTAGCCACACTGAAGAAGTTCCATGCTAAGTAATTACACCCGGCACACTTCCGAAGTTTTTTTGTGAGCACTGGAACTGAGCTGGAACGGCAATGAGGGCACTACCTAAATTCCGCCATTGCACTATCCCGCCTAGCCCGGGTTCTCAGGTCACGGGCACTACTTGAATTCGCCTCCTGCCGAGATGACTTCTTTGGAGTTGAGGTGAACGACAATCATAAGCAGAGCACCCTAGATTTAGGCCAAGACCTTGTCGCTTGTCTCAATAACAAGACTAGTCGCCAATTTTTGTGACCTGGCTCGTTATCCTGCCTTTGCCTAACTGTACGGATAGTTTGTCGCCAATACTGACCTGGTCTTTATTCGTGATCACCGTGCCATCGGTAAGGCTCGATATACTGTAGCCTCGGGCAAGAACCGTTAAGGGGCTCACGGCATTTAATAGTTGAGCGGATGACGATAGTCGTTGCTGTCTAGCTTTGAGTGCCAGTGTCATTGCGCGTTGACCGCGTAACCTTAGCTGTTTTACTTTATCCGCCAATAATTGAATGATTGTAATGGGGTGTTGGCGTCTTAACTGCTTGCTTGTAGCTTGAAGGTTTTGTTTTTGACCGGCAACGGTGTTCGTTATATTGCGCAGTAATGCGCGTTCGATTTGGCCCAAGCGCTGCTGTTGATATTGAATTTGTTCTTTAGGGTGGCGTAGCCGCCGCTGCAAGAATGACAATTGCTGCTGTTTTTGCTGGGTGAGTTTGTGTTGGCGACGAGCAAGTTGTTGTTGCAGGTCGTCCAGAGTTTGTAGCAACTCGTTGATGTCGGGAGTGACGATTTCAGCGCTGACCGACGGTGTTGGTGCGCGTAAATCGGCGACAAAGTCAGCGATAGTGAAATCGACTTCATGGCCCACCGCACTGATAATAGGAATAGGGCATGCACTGATGGTTCGCGCTAGAGTCTCGTCGTTAAACGCCCATAAATCCTCTATAGAGCCTCCGCCACGACTTAATATAAGCACGTCAAACTCTGCGAATTCGATCGCTTTGTTAATACCACTAACAATACCGCCAGCCGCTCCTGCACCTTGCACGGCAACAGGAATAACGGTGGTTTTAACAATCGGGTAGCGTCTTTGGATAACCGCTAAGATATCGTGCACGGCCGCACCTGTTGGCGAAGTAATGATACCTATATGTTGAGGAAAGCGCGGTAATGCCAGCTTCTGGCTCTCGTCAAACAGTCCCTCTTGCTGTAGTTTAACCTTCAAATCTTCGAAAGCTTGCATTAGCGCACCCGCGCCGGCTTCTTCCATATGCTCAACAATCAGTTGATAGTCACCGCGCCCCTCGTAGAGGCTAACTCGTGCACGTACTAAGACATGCATGCCGGCGGTTGGCTGCCAACGCAGGCGCGAGTTGGCCTGTTTAAACATAGCGCAGCGAATTTGTGCGCGCTCATCTTTGAGTGAGAAATACCAATGGCCAGAGCTGGGTTTAGCAAAATTTGAAAGCTCTCCCGATACCCAAATTAAGGGTATATGCGTCTCTAATAATTGTTTAGCCCGACGATTAAGTTGGCTGACAGAGAGGATGTTTTTTTCTTGCGTATTAATCATGGGCAGAGTGTAAATTGATTGTATTTTTATACAAGTAAAGAGTGTCGACGACCAGCGAATAAGCGCTCGAGTTAGTTTCTGGTCGGAGGTTGC
>JBLIME010000121.1:0-8346 GCA_047638515.1 Pseudohongiellaceae bacterium | reverse complement strand
TAAAGTATAGGCAAAGTTTCTGAAACCTCAAGCGGTCGTGATCGATAACAAGCTGGCTTAATTAAGGCTAACGAAGCAGCCGAGGATCGATTACAATGACTATTTTAATTAAGGCTTAACTCAAGCTTATTTGCCTGAGACTATTTATACAACACGGTACTCCAAACCATGACTGAATTTAAGATTGCCCCCTCCATATTATCTGCAGATTTTGCACGCCTCGGTGAAGAAGTCGATGCCGTATTAGCAGCGGGCGCGGACATCATTCATTTTGATGTGATGGACAATCACTACGTACCCAATCTAACCTTTGGTCCCATGATCTGTTCGGCGCTGCGTAAATATGGCATAACTGCGCCTATTGATGTGCATTTAATGGTGGAGCCTGTCGATGATTTGATCGGTATGTTTGCCGATGCGGGTGCCAGTTATATAACCTTCCACCCAGAGGCCTCGCGTCATGTCGATCGCTCCTTGCAGCTGGTGCGAGAAAAGGGTTGTAAGTGTGGCCTTGTGCTTAACCCCGCCACCCCCGTAGCATCGATTAAGCAGCTGCTACCGCAACTTGATATGCTGTTATTAATGTCTGTTAACCCAGGTTTCGGCGGCCAAAAGTTTATTCCTTATACCTACGATAAGTTACGAGAAGCACGAGTAATGATCGATGCTTTAGGGCTATCCACACGGCTCGAGATTGATGGCGGTGTCACCGTTGACAATATTGCAGAAATTGCTCGAGCTGGTGCCGACACCTTTGTTGCAGGCTCCGCTGTTTTTAGTCAAGACGATTACAAGGCAGTGGTTGATAACATGCGTGCCGAGTTGGCCGCCCGATGAGCCGCGAGTTGCTACCAGTGTTTGTTAGTTGTCGTCAGCATAGAGCCTTTCATGACTGTTAATGCCGATCTTAAAGGTGATACCGTGGTGCTAGACCAAGCCTTGTTAAATAAGCAACTGATGCTAGCTAAACCCGTCGAGCTTATTCTATTCGACTTAGACGGTACTTTAATCGACAGTGTCCCAGACCTCGCTCAAGCACTCAATCTAATGTTGGTGGAGTTTGCATTGCCCACCATCAGTGAGGCTCTAGTACGCGAGTGGGTCGGTAATGGCGCGGCAAAGTTAGTCGAGCGCGCGCTCGATTTTACGGTCAGTCAGCTGTCGACAAATAATCTAGGGTTACTGGGTGAGTTAGGTGACGTGGAAGTATTTCATCCGAAAGCACTCGATGCATTTTTAGTGCATTACGATGCATGTTGTGCGCATAAAACTGTGCTCTATGCTGGCGTGCTAGATGCTCTAGAACAGTTTAGGCGCCAGCAGATTACCATGGCGATTGTAACCAATAAACCGCGTCGGTTTATTGCCCCTATTTTACAACATCTTGCTGTAGCGCACTACTTTACACTTTGTTTGGGTGGCGACGAGGTAGTTAATAAAAAGCCTCATCCAGAGCCATTACTGCACTCGATGCAGCTACTCAATTTTGAGGCGCCGCAGGTATTAATGGTGGGTGACTCACGCAACGATATAGCGGCTGCTCGCTCGGCAGGCATCACGGTAGCTGCAATGAATTACGGTTATAATCATGGCAGACAAATTGAGTTGGATGAGCCCGATGCGGTATTTGCCTCCATGATTGATCTTGCGCAACAGCTCGCATAATAGGCAAGTCAGAGGGGTGTCTGGTGGGCGCCTCAGTTTGCAACATAATATCTACGCAGTTAGCCTTGCCGAAGCTTGTACTCGCCTTGTAAATTGATAAGATATAGATATCAAAGTAGATTCACCAACAATAGCGAAGAAATAAATGACTAAGCACTTTGCCCGATAATTATGTGTCCCATTTTAATCAAGTACTCTGAAGTTTTTGTTCGTTATTGGCGTAGTTAATTAGTTTTAGCTTGAACTTATTCGCCTGGTTGCCGTGGCGCTTCAAGATGTTGGCGAGATGTTTTTCGCGGGTAAACTGCACGAACTTTATATGATGGTAGTCACCAAATTACTGACACAATAAAATTAAGTGGCGCCAATTAGCCAGAAAAATTCCTAGCACCACAAATTTATAAATATAGATAAGTTATGAAACTTGAACAATTTAATCAGCTTTGTGAACAAGGCTTCAACCGTATTCCCGTTATGCGTGAAGTACTTGCAGACTTAGACACGCCTTTGTCTAGCTATGTAAAACTCGCCAATGGTGCCTATTCCTATCTATTCGAGTCAGTCCAGGGTGGCGAAAAGTGGGGGCGCTATTCGATACTGGGGCTACCCTGTAGAACCGTCTTAAAGGTTTATGACTACACCGCAACCATAGAGGTCGATGATGTCGTTGTGGAGACGCATCAAGTACTTGACCCCTTAGCTTTTGTGGAACAATTTAAAGCGCGTTATCGCGCCCCAGAGCTCGAGGGTTTGCCGCGTTTTCACGGTGGCCTAGTGGGTTATTTCGCCTATGATTGCGTCCGCTATGTTGAGCCCAGCTTGGCTCGCGACAATGCTGGTCAATTAAAGGATGTGATCGGTACCCCCAATATTCTATTAATGGTTTCTGATGAAGTGCTGGTATTTGATAATTTATCGGGCACGCTTAATCTCGTCATTATGGTCAACCCTGATATCGATAATGCCTTCGCTCGGGCACAGCTGCGCATTAGCGAGCTAGAGCAAGATTTGCGTGGCTCGACACCATCATTGCCGAACATTAATTTGCACGCGGATGCGGTTTCGGAGAAGTTGTTTGAGTCGAATATTGGTGAGGCGGCCTTTACAGAATCTGTCGATAGAATCAAAGAGTACGTTCTGTCTGGAGACATCATGCAGGTGGTTGTGTCGCAGCGGCTATCAATGCCTTTTAATACCGAGCCGGTAAATTTATACCGCGCGTTGCGCAGTCTGAATCCATCGCCATATATGTATTTTGTCGACCTTGGCGATCACCAGATCGTAGGCTCAAGCCCAGAGATTCTGGCGCGTTTAGAAGACAACGAAGTTACCGTCAGGCCAATAGCCGGAACGCGTCGCCGTGGTTACAACGCGGCTGAAGACGAGGCTCTTGAGGCAGACCTGTTAGCTGACCCTAAAGAAATCGCAGAGCATTTAATGCTTATCGATTTAGGTCGTAACGATGTTGGTCGCGTTGCACAGGTCGGCTCCGTTGCCTTGACAGAAAAAATGCTTGTCGAGCGCTACTCACATGTTATGCACATTACCTCAAATGTCACTGGCCAGTTGCGAGAGGGCTTAACTGCCATGAATGTGCTGCGTGCGGCACTGCCGGCGGGAACCTTATCGGGTGCACCTAAAATTCGTGCGATGGAGATTATCAATGAGTTAGAGACTGAGAAGCGAGGCATTTATGGGGGTGCGGTTGGGTATCTCGCCTGGAACGGCAATATGGACACTGCTATTGCTATACGCACTGCTGTTATTAAAGATGGCAAGGTTTATGTACAGGCGGGCGCCGGTGTCGTTGCAGATTCACAGCCCGAGTTAGAGTGGAAGGAAACTATGAACAAAGCGCGTGCTTTGTTTAGAGCTGTCGATGTCGCGACTGACTCGAGCTCAGATTAAACATAAGATTTTGGCTGCTTATTTGTTCTAGAACATAAGCACTAGAGATAGAACTGGATTAAACTATGCTGTTAATGATTGATAACTATGACTCGTTTACCTATAACGTAGTGCAGTATTTTGGCGAGCTAAAAGTTAATGTTGAAGTTGTACGCAACGACGAGATCACGATAGCGAATATCGCCCAAAAGGCACCCGACTATCTAGTGATTTCTCCCGGCCCCTGCACACCCAGTAAGGCAGGTATTTCGCTGGGCGCCATCGAAGAATATGCGGGTAAGCTGCCTATTCTCGGTATTTGTTTGGGGCATCAAAGTATTGCTCAAGCCTTTGGTGGCAATATCGTGCGTGCATCAAAAGTTATGCACGGTAAAACCTCTGCGATCCATCACAATAATAAAGGTGTTTTCAGTGATCTGCCCATGCCTTTTCAGGCAACGCGCTACCATTCACTAGTGATTGATAAAAACACCTTGCCTGAGTGTTTAGAGATCACTGCGTGGACTCAGCATGCCGATGGTTCGATCGATGAGATTATGGGTATTAAGCATAAAACCTTAGCCGTCGAGGGCGTTCAGTTTCACCCCGAATCTATTTTGACCGAACACGGCCACCAATTATTTAATAATTTTTTAACCTTGTACAATTCATAGCGAGTATAAGATGGGTATTATTTAAAAATTAAAATCCGAAAAATACTCATCGTTGAACTAAAAAATAACTCATTACAAAGGTGATCTGTGAATATTCAGCAAGCACTCGAAAAGGTTGTTGGTGGTGAAGATTTAAGTCGAGAAGACATGGTCGCGGTGATGCGACAAATTATGACGGGGGCCGCGACTCCGGCCCAAATTGGCGGCTTTCTAGTAGCGCTGCGAATGAAAGGTGAGAGTGTTGCTGAAATTACTGGCGCGGCCCAGCTTATGCGTGAACTCTCAACGCCAGTGGTTATAGACGCTAGTATTGATGGACTTGTCGACACCTGTGGCACCGGTGGCGATGGCGCCAATTTATTTAATGTCTCAACCGCGGCCGCGTTTGTGGTGGCAGCTTGTGGTGGCCATGTTGCCAAACACGGTAATCGCTCAGTTTCTAGTTCGACGGGTAGCGCTGATGTGCTCGAAGCCGCAGGTGTTTTTCTAGATTTGTCACCTGATCAGGTGGCACGCTGTGTTAGTGAAATAGGTGTTGGCTTTATGTTTGCACCAGCGCATCACACCGCCATGAAGCACGCCATTGGCCCACGTAAAGATTTAGCTTTGCGCACCATCTTTAACATGCTGGGGCCAATTACAAACCCCGCGAGCGTTAAGCATCAAGTGATTGGTGTCTTTAATCCTGCGCTTTGTGAGCCGATGGCCGAAGTGTTAAAAGAATTAGGCAGCCGCCATGTTTTAGTGGTTAGTGCCGTAGATGGCTTAGATGAGATAACCTTAAGTGGTGAAACTCAAGTGGCCGAATTAAAAAATGGACAGGTTCACCTCTATAAAATTAAGCCTGAAGATTTAGGCATACAACAGCAAAGTCTGGACGGCCTGTCGGTTAATTCGGCGAGCGAATCACTAGCGCTGATTTACGAGGCGTTGGGCAAGCAACGGACACCAACAGCACAAAAGGCAGCCGATATTATTGCACTCAATGCGGGTGCTGCGGTTTACGTTGCCGGCATTGCAGATACCTTAAAAGAGGGTGTAAAAATGGCAGAAGATGCAATTGGTAGCGGCTTAGCTAAAGCGAAAATTCAAGAGTTAGCGGCATTTTCCGAATGTTGTCACCAGGTATCTAGTTAATGATTCTTATTCTATGTAATGGATTAGGCGTCGTAAGCCTAATCTACCCAGTGTGTGGAGCACATATATGTTAAACCTAAATCAGTCTGACACCCCGACTGTATTAAAAAAAATCATTGTCCGTAAGTGGGAAGAAATCGCCGCGCGTAAAGCTGCAGTTCCAGTCGCGGTCTTACTCGAACGCGTTACGCAACAGACTGCGACTAGAGGCTTTGTCGCGGCCATTGAGGCGCGTGTCAATGCCAAGCAGCCTGCCATTATTGCCGAGATAAAAAAAGCCTCGCCAAGTCGCGGTGTTATCCGCGAAAACTTTCAACCCGTTGAAATTGCCAAGAGCTATGAAGACGGCGGCGCTGCTTGTCTATCCATACTCACTGATATTGATTATTTCCAAGGTGCAGATGCCTACTTGATTGCGGCTAGAGAGGCCGTTGGTCTACCGGTTATTCGCAAAGACTTTATTGTCGATGAGTATCAGGTTTACGAGGCCCGAGCGATGGGTGCAGATTGTATTCTATTAATAGCTGCGGTTCTAAACAGTGAACGTCTACACGCACTCAATAATCTAGCGCTGCAACTAGGCATGGATGTGTTGGTTGAAGTGCACAATGCTCAAGAGCTAGAGCTCGCCGCTGAGTTACCTAACCGGTTAATAGGCATTAATAATCGCAATTTGCATGATTTTTCTACTTCTCTCGACACCACTTTTGAGTTGTTAAAAAATATTAGCGACGATAAAATTATTGTTACTGAAAGTGGTATACATACCCCTGCGCACGTCGAGACAATGATTAGCCAAGGTATCTATGCGTTTCTAATTGGCGAGGCCTTTATGACACAGGAAAGCCCAGGGCTGGCGTTGCAGGAATTGTTTGCGAGGCATGTGTAAGTCGCGCTGAGTTCTGTTCGCAGTGAGCAAACAGACCCTAGCGCCATTAAGTTTGCCGATATAGCTTCGTGCATAAAGGTATTTCCCAAAGGCGCATCTGCATTAGTTCCAAGATGGAGAGCAAGGGCGGGCGAGTATTGCCGGTATTCTGCCCGGTGAAAAACTTTTGGCCTGCGCTGTAAGGCAAAGTCTAATGGTTAGTGTTTGACACTAGTGACATTGTTAACGGGTGCCGTAGACGACCATCGTCTTACCACTGACACCCACTAAACCCTGTTCCTCCAAAGTTTTAAGTACGCGCCCCACCATCTCTCGCGAACAACCAACTATACGACCGATCTCTTGGCGAGTAATTTTTATTTGCATGCCGTCGGGATGAGTCATGGCGTCGGGCTCTTTCGATAGATCTAAAAGTGTGCGGGCTACTCGACCAGTCACATCCAAAAATGCGAGATCACCGACTTTACGCGTCGTGTTGCGCAGTCGCCTTGCCATTTGTGCACCCAGAGCATAGAGATACTCGGGGTACTTTGCACTGAGCTCATGAAATTTTGAGTAATTAATTTCGGCAACTTCACATTCGGTCTTTGTTCGTATCCAAGCGCTGCGAGAATCATCTTGTTGTTCGAAGGCGCCCATTTCACCAAAAAAATCACCATCATTAAGGTAGGTCACAATCATTTCGCGACCCTCGTCGTCTTCGATAATAACGGTAACAGAGCCTTTCACAATATAATAAAGCGATTCGCTTTTATCCCCCGCATAAATAAGCGTACTTTTTGCGGGAAAGCGGCGACGATGGCAGTGCGCTAAAAAATTATCTATATCTTTAATAATCGGCGATGCAGGTATACCAACCAAGGGGATATCCTTTTTAGTTATGTGAATATGATTATTTGAAATTCTTACTTATGATTGTAGACTTCCTGCTTGTTCGACTATTACGCTCTCATAAGTAGCAATACCTCCGAATTAATGTAAGCATCTGCATGCTCGTGCGTACAAATAAGGGACGATCTGGTGGCACTATGATAGTCTTAATAGATTCCCAATATAATATAAATATAGCAAATTTTTTTGAAAGGTAAAAGCACAGATGAAAGCAACAGTTAAGTGGGTCGATAACGCCATGTTTTTAGGCGAGTCTGGAAGCGGGCACAGTGTCGTTATGGATGGCCCTGAAGATCACGGTGGACGCAACATGGGCATTCGTCCGATGGAAATGATTTTAATCGGTCTCGGTGGTTGTGCAAGTTTTGATGTGATAGGTATACTCAAAAAAGCACGTCAAGATGTTCATGATTGCCGAGCAGAGTTGGTCGCTGAGCGCGCCCAAGCGGTGCCCTCACCCTTTGTCAAAATCACCATGAAGTTTGTCGTTAGCGGTACTAACCTCAAAGAAAAACAGGTGGCCAAAGCGATCGAACTTTCAGCCACCAAATATTGTTCTGCCTCAGTCATGATGGTGGCTGCGGGTGTTGAAATGCATCACGAATACGAAATTGTAGAAGTCGGATAGGTTCAACTTTCTCGGTAGTAAAACGCCTGAGGAGACAATTTAGTCGAGTTTGGTTGACAAGATTTTTAGCGCTAGGTTTTCGGCCCCGGAATTTTACCCCAGACTTTTAACAATAGGCTCTAATAAACAGATCTCCAGTGGAAGACTTAAACCGACGAGCTAGCTAGTTATTAGTAAATGTATTAGGAACTCGCAGTCTTTAATCTCTGATGACCAGTAATTAAAGGCCATTATTTGGTGTCAACAACACCTTATATACGATAACTCGTTTTTGTCATGAGAGAGGACATTAGCCTCATTCCTAACTTTATAGGCGCTGGGAACTCACTAGCGCCAGCATCTATCGCCGTTTGCTGATGGCGTGCCTCGTCCGCCAGCATTGCACTAACAATGGCGCGGCTTTTAGTGTCGGCGGCAGGCAGCTCCTTTAGATGTTTCTTAAGGTGATTACACACCAGCTCTTCTGTCGCGGCAACAAACCCTAGGCTCACCTTGTCACTAATGGCGCCGGCGGCAGCGCCCATGCTGAAGGATAGCCCGTAAAAAATTGGGTTAAGTAAACTGGGCTGACTGTT
>JBLIME010000120.1:0-8401 GCA_047638515.1 Pseudohongiellaceae bacterium | reverse complement strand
AGCATTGGCCAAACAACTGAGCGTGAAATTTGATTTGCAAAAGTTAATGGACCGCGCCTTTAGAAAGCTTTCTACGGGAGAATCTCGCAAAGTCATGTTGATTCGCGCACTGGCCAGCAAGCCTGATTTACTCGTTCTTGATGAACCTTTCGACGGCTTGGATGTAAATACTTTAGCCATGCTGCAAGAGCACTTACAAACCTTGGTCGGTACCATTCCGATGATCATGGTACTCAACCGCTTTGATGAATTTCCAACGTTTATAACCGACATCGCCTATGTCGAAGATGGCAGATTACAGCATCAAATACATCGTGACGACACGCAAGCCTTCGGCGAGCTTTATCAATTATTGCATTTGAAAACCACTAACTTGACTGTGCCCCAAGCTGATGCTGAAACGGCTATTCCAGCACTCGATCCAGATCAGCCTCTGGTATATTTACGCGACGTCACTATAAAGTACGGTGACCAAATCATCATCGACAAACTAAACTGGATCATACAAGCCAATCAACACTGGCAACTCAGTGGCCCCAATGGCAGCGGTAAAACTGCGTTACTGTCTCTCATTACAGGAGACCACCCACAATGCTATGTCAACGATATTTTTGTGTTTGGCTTTATGCGCGGCAGCGGTGAAAGCATCTGGCAAATCAAACAATTTATTGGTTATGTTTCTACCGCACTGCAATGGGAATATCGCGTTGGCACCAGTTTGCGCAACGTGATTGTTTCAGGTTTTTATGACAGCATTGGCCTGTACAGTAAATTCACCAAAAAGCAGGGGCAAATAGCCGACCAGTGGCTCGAGCTACTAGGCATGTCTGACCGAGCTGATCAGCCCTTCAATAAAATGTCCTACGGTGATCGACGTCTCTTGTTAATTGCCAGAGCCATGGTGAAACATCCTCCACTGCTGATTTTAGATGAGCCCTGTCTGGGGTTGGATGATATGAATCGTCAGTTAGTGCTCGCCTTAATTGAAAAGATATGTGCCGACAGTGAAACTGCGGTGCTTTACGTCAATCATCATGCAGAGGATAAAATTGAGGGTATCGATAATTTCTTAGCATTGGAGTAGATCGACAAGCGTTATGGCATGGGTAGGTTAATCACTGAGTAGGGAGCCAATAAGTTAGTGCGGGCAGAAACCGCTATTGTCGAAAACTGTGTCGGCAATACCGCTCAATTGTACCCCTTTTGCCTGCACCCACCCCAAGAGATACGGCCGTTGAACACTCTTCAGTCAACCGGTTAATGATGGCTAAGCGATAGTTCAACGCTGTCCCCATTCATTAATAGTTTTAATCACATCGCCTTCATTGCGTTCTACTTCCGCGTCAAATTGACCACGAAATGTCTGACCTAAATTAATGCCATTAAGGATGACATTGATCATCTTCCACTGACCTAGGTTATTTTTAGCCATCGAGTAGGATACCTGGTTAGTACTCGCACCGCCGCTTATTTCTTGAACAACCACAGCCCGACGCTCATCTCCAAGGGGAGTCTTTGGCGGTAAAACTGCAATGGCCAAATCACTAAAACTAGACATACCATTACTATAGGTATTGACGAGTCCAAGCTTGAACGACTTGGCAAATTGCGCTACCTGTTCGGCAGTCACTTGTTTCGCATAGTTGCCCATCACACCGCGGGCGATATAATCGAAGGCGATGACAGGATCTAAAATTTTAGAGAGCTCGTCGACAAATAACTCGGGCTCAGCGACGGGATCTAAACCACTATTGAGCGCGTCGAGCACGTGCTTAGTTGTCTCTTGAACAACCTTGTGAGGGGCTGAGTCAAATGTTGGCTCAATCACATTAACTGTCGCCGCTACCGTCGACGAGAATCCGACAAGCATTAGCGCCACAAAATAAAAAACTGACTTTCTACAATTCATTTTCTCTTAATCCTTTATACCTTCATACATGCTTTTATTAAAAATACTAAAGTCGACATTTGAAATATCTAAGTAATTATTGCCTTTACATATCTATTGCTTTGCATCCATAGCTGCAAATTCGCTTCAGAGCGGGATAGACAGCCGCAGGATCTTTGCCGCTATAACTGTGTTCTCAGTCTGCAAAAACTCGTGCCAATATGTACTAATAAACGCCTATTTCTACTGACAGCTCTGCACGCACACTATAACATCTGCACCGCGTTGCTCAAATGAAAATTCTTACTCAAGAATTCGTCGGCAACAACCGCTTGTGAAGCATCAGGCAAGCATTTTAATCGACTAGCAGTGAACACAGGCGGAATCCTATGCTCGACACACTTGTTCCCTGGATAGCCATACTTATTGGCTTTATAGCTCTTATTTGGAGTGCCGATAGGTTTGTCGATAGTAGTGCAGCCGTCGCTAGTCGCTTTGGAGTATCAAAATTAATTATCGGATTGACAGTAGTTGCCTTCGGCACTTCTGCTCCTGAAGTCATCGTCTCAATCAGCTCTTCGTTAAAGAATGCTGGAGATCTGGCTATTGGAAATGCCATTGGTTCTAACCTTGCCAACATTGGGATGGTGCTTGGTATAACTGCAATTATTGCTCCCCTCCCGATCAAAACACATATCCTCAAGCAAGAATTTCTCATTATGTTGGGTGTCTTTGCCCTGGCCGGCGCATTTCTTTTTGACAGCAAGCTGGCGTTATTAGAGGGTATTATTCTTGTCGGTCTGCTGCTACCCCTGTTAGCGTGGATTGCCTATTCAAAGAAACAACATTCGGAGGATGTAGATGGTGCCCCAGTGATAACCTCCATGAAAACCGACATCATATGGTTTATAATCGGTTTGGCCCTACTCATCATAAGTGCTGAGATATTAGTTTGGGGAGCAACAGCAGTTGCATTTGAACTTGGTGTCAGCCCACTCATTATTGGACTCACGGTAGTGGCCTTGGGCACCAGCTTGCCTGAGCTCGCAGCCTCGGCGACAAGTGCATTCAAAGGTCATCACGATATTGCGATCGGCAATGTTATTGGCTCTAATATTTTTAATCTGTTACTGGTAATGGGGGTTGCACCCATCATTAACCCTGTTGCGATGGAGCCCGAAGTCTTTACTAGAGACTTTGCGGCCATGAGCGTTATCGCTTTATTCCTAGGAGGGGCTATGTTGTTCAGTTATTTAAAAAGCAAAGGCAATAGCCAATTAGGGCGACTAACCGGCATTGCTTTGCTAATATTATATGGTTTTTATTACACTCTATTATTTTAAAGGTCGGCCTCTTAATGACACCTACACCGTCACCATCATCTCAGCAAAAAATATCTGACACCAGTGACGACACATTTGTAAAAGTTGGCAGACGCACTATTGCTTTAGAAATAGCGGCAATCGAGGCGCTGACAGCTCGCATCAATCAGGATTTTGTCAAAGCTTGCCATATTATCCTTGAGTGTAAGGGCCGTACGATTGTAACCGGAATGGGTAAGTCCGGTCACATTGGTAAAAAGATTGCCGCTACCCTCGCCAGTACCGGATCACCGTCATTTTTTGTACACCCAGGTGAGGCAAGTCATGGCGACTTAGGTATGATCACAACTAGCGATGTTGTTATCGCTATTTCAAACTCTGGCAGCTCGGCCGAGGTGATGGCCTTGTTACCCACAATAAAACGTATTGGCATACCGCTGATTAGTATGACGGGCCAACATAACTCGCCGTTGGCACAGCAGGCTGATACAAATTTAGATGTCAGCGTCGAAATCGAGGCCTGCCCCCTAGATTTAGCTCCAACTTCGAGCACTACGGTGACGTTGGTTATGGGCGATGCACTCGCTGTTGCTCTTCTAGAGGCGCGAGGCTTCACCCCTGAAGATTTTGCCTTTTCTCATCCTGGTGGGGCGCTTGGCAGACGCTTAGTGCTAACGGTGGGCGACATTATGCATGGTGGTATCGACCTCCCAGCGGTACAAGAGAATACCTCGCTGCCACAAACCTTAATAGAAATGACCCAAAAAGGTCTAGGTATTACCACGGTTATCAATAAAGACAATAAATTAACCGGTGTCTTTACCGATGGTGATTTACGCCGTGCCATCGATAAAAACATTGATATTAATCGCGCGCTAATTAAAGATGTGATGTCGCCAAACCCATCGACGATTATGCCAACTATACTGGTTACCGAAGCTGTGAGTATAATGGAACAACGGTCTATTACCGCCTTAATTGTAGCCAATGAGCTACAACAACCTATCGGTGTTATCCATATGCACGATATTTTACGAGCCGGTATTTTATGAAGGAACCTTCAGTTTCAGCTACCTATAAGCCGTGTCTTTTTACAAAGTAGCGTCAGATATATTCGGTATTACAGCCACCTTACAGTGACATAAGTTTTATAAAACCCTATGAAATTATCAGAAATAAGCAGTGCGATTATTGAGCGTGCACGCAATATTAAATTGCTCGTGCTGGATGTCGATGGCGTGCTGACTAGCGGACAACTTTTTTTTACAAATTCAGGTGAAGAGCTAAAAGCCTTTAACTCTCTGGACGGCCACGGCATTAAAATGCTGCAAAATAGCGGCGTCAAGGTTGCCATTATTACGGGCAGAAAAAGTCAGATTGTCGCAACAAGGGCCGCCTCTCTTGGCATTGAGATACTCCTTCAGGGCCGAGAGGACAAGCTAGCCGCACTCGAAGAAATCAGACAAGAGCACGCCTTTGAATTGGCAGAAATTGCCCACATGGGTGATGATCATCCTGATCTACCCTTAATTCGAAGTTTAGGACTTGGCATCAGTGTCGATAACGCGCATTGGCTGGTCAAGCAGCAAGCCCACTGGGTAAGCCAGTTTAAAGGCGGCGAGGGCGCTGTGCGCGAAGCGTGTGATCTGCTCATGCTAGCGCAGGGAACATTCGATGAGTCCATCAAAATTTATATAAACGCTACTTAAAAACAATGCTGAAAAATTTTCCTAAAGAATATTTTTAATAATGATTAACTCTAAAAGCTTAACACTTGCTATCTTTTTGTCCGTATCCGTGGGCCTTGTGTTCTGGGTGACATTCTCGTGGGATCTTCAACAAAGATTTAATAATCTGCCCAATGACAATCCAGCATTTGCTAGCTATCCAATTAGCTACATCACCAACACACGCACCCAACAGTTCGATCGACAAGGCTTATTAAACTACACTTTAGACGCTAAAATAATTCGTCAGTTTAAAGTTGGTGATATTGCCACACCCGACTTGATAATCGACTACCCATACCTAACAATTTATGACACTAACACTAGTATCGACATCGACACCGACACCGGAACTAAGGCTAGCAACGACACGACGACAAACAGCATACAAAGATCTAAAAAACTATCTTTTAGCAACGCCTTGCAGTCCACTTCAACTGTCTCTGCAGATGTAGCTGAAGGATTTGAGAGCAAGGATACACTAACGCTCAAGGGCAATGTTGTTGTTATGCGGACGTTAAAAAATGGGGGGGCTAGCGAACTAAGAACATCCGTACTTTACCTAGAGCCGAGTCGTCGTTACGCGCAAACCGACAAACCTGTTACTATCCATGATGCGGGGGGCGTAATTAAGGCAACGGGGATGAAAATATTTTTTAACGAACAACGTGTTGAACTCTTGTCCGCAGTCATTGGCCGTTACTCGCCTCGTTAG
Organism: Pseudohongiellaceae bacterium; assembly: GCA_047638515.1. Classification (GTDB taxonomy): domain Bacteria; phylum Pseudomonadota; class Gammaproteobacteria; order Pseudomonadales; family Cellvibrionaceae; genus CANLBN01. Next base: position 2,749 of record JBLIME010000120.1, on the reverse strand, counting down.
ATGTCGCTCAGAACTTAGCCGACCGATACCAGGTAGCTCGTCACCAACGAGGCTTTTAACAGAGTTAGGTTTTGATAGGGTCGGCTTGTAATAAAACCTTATTTTAACATAGTCACACTGACGCGATAGCAACATGTACTGATGCTTTATAAAATACCGCAGCGCCGCATTTATGAAGGTTCTGCCTGAAAAGGCTCTGCAGAGCCTCGAGTAAAAACTGCCGAGAGTAAGGGCCATAGGGCCAGGTTGTTAGCAATTAAAAATGCATTTTAGAACAGCCCTTAGAAGATCAAAAGAGTATTAACTAATGATGATAAATTTTTTACATTTTTCTGCTTGTTCCTTGACCAGGGCGCTGTCGCGCAAATTGTGTTTAACCTGGCTATCATCACTAGTGTTGTTAACCAGTAACTTAGCACTAGCTCTACCCGACGATGCTAATCAGCCCATCTCCATCATCGCCGATTCAGCAATTAAAGATGACAAATTAGGCTTGACCGTTTACGAAGGTAATGTGTCGATTAATCAGGGCTCATTAAATATACTAGCGGACAAGGTGACTATTTTCGTCATTGCAGAACAAGTGTCAAAAATTGTGGCTATTGGCAAACCGGCTAGTTTTAAACAACAGCCTAATATCGACGAAAAAGATGTCGTTGCAAAGGCTAATACCATCGATTATTTTATTCTCGACAAAAAAATCATCCTCACCGAAAATGCACTGCTCAATCAAGATGGATCGACGCTGACAGGTAAAGTCATTAACTATGATTTTGATGGCGCCAAGGCCAAGGCTGAAGGCGGCGTCCAAGTAGTCATGCAACCGATTAAAACACCCGCGATTAAACCCGATGCCAGCGCAATTGAGAGCGCCATCACTAATGATAAAAAAACAGGCGCTCAATAAAAGCATGTCAACCTTAACTGCCCGTCACCTTGCTAAAAGTTATAACAAAAGACCTGTTGTAATTGACGTTTCAATAGCAGTCAACAGTGGGCAAGTTGTGGGCCTACTTGGACCCAACGGGGCGGGTAAAACTACCTGTTTTTATATGATTGCTGGGCTCGTCACTGCCGATAACGGCCGTGTCGCTATCGACGATCGCGATATCACCTCACTGCCCATTCACGGCAGAGCGAGAGCCGGTATTGGCTACTTACCGCAGGAGGCCTCTGTTTTTCGCAAACTTACGGTGGCTAACAATATTCTGGCTATTTTAGAGACGCGCAAGAGAATGTCGCGGAAGCAACGCCTCGAAAAGCTTGAATCACTTTTACAGGAATTTCATATCACCCATATCCGCCACTCCCTCGGTATGTCTTTATCGGGTGGTGAGCGCAGACGTGTCGAAATTGCTAGAGCCTTGGCAACAGAGCCCATGTTTATTCTATTGGATGAGCCCTTCGCCGGTGTTGATCCAATCTCAGTGAATGATATTAAACAGATAATTACGCATTTAAAAAACCGGGGAATCGGCGTTTTAATTACGGATCATAATGTGCGGGAGACTCTCACTATCTGCGAAGTTGCCTACATTGTGAGCGAGGGCCATATTATTGCCCATGGAAACTCCGAGGCGATCTTGAGCAATCAAACTGTTCGCGATGTCTATCTTGGACAGCAATTTACACTTTAATCGAAGCCGACTCAGCTTCACTCAAATCAACCAAAATCGCGGCTATGGTCGGGTCCTTTACTGCATTTCACCACAACAACCTCAACAAGGTAGAAAGTTATACCAAAGTCGAAGAAATAATTTTTTTAGGCACAAATTTTGCTTTATTTTACTTGCACCCATTGCTACTCATGACTAGAATTGGTTCTCGCTTATCGTTAGAAAAAGTTGAATTTAATGAAGCAATCGCTACAACTGAGAATGGGCCAAAGCCTTACAATGACCCCACAATTGCAACAGGCAATTCGGTTGTTACAACTCTCGACGCTTGACCTACAAAATGAAATTCAAGAAGCTCTCGACTCTAATCCTATGCTTGAGGTCGGTGATGAAACTACCGATAAAAATGGCAACAACATCGAAGAATCCAATGTTTTTGAAAATAGCCAAAGCGAAAACACCTCCCTTAATTCTGACCTAACGAAGAATGGCGACAGCCCATCTAATGATTCAAAAAACGTATTGACGAACGACAACAGCGACTCGGCTGGAGATTCGAGCTCCCCTACTGACGAGATTGGAGCTGTCGATGAATGGAGTCAAGGAATACCCGAAGACTTACCAGTAGACACCAGCTGGGACGACGTCTATCAAAGTACTGCCCCGATCGGACCATCGAGCAATGAAGATGATGAAAACAGCTTTGAAAGCCGTCGCGGCAACACAGAAAGCCTTCAAGACCATCTTTTGTGGCAGCTCAATCTGACACCATTTTCTAATCAAGATCGACTTATCGCTATGACGATTATTGATGATATTGAGCCTAGCGGCATATTATCTTCGTCAATAGCAGATATCTACGAGGGGCTAACTGATCAAATAGATGACCTCGAAATCGATGAAATTGAGGCTGTACTGCACCGAATTCAGCAGTTTGATCCCCCCGGCGTCGCTGCACAGGACTTAAGCGATTGCCTGCATATACAATTACATCAACTCCCCGTTGGCACCTCTTATTTAGCCACCGCAAAATCTATTGTTAAAGATCACATACTTTTATTGGGCAGCAAAGATTATAAAGCTTTAATGCGTAAACTCAGGGTCAGTGAACCCGAACTACGCGACGCCATCCA
>JBLIME010000119.1:0-8428 GCA_047638515.1 Pseudohongiellaceae bacterium | reverse complement strand
TGTTAGGGGCGGTAAGCTCGGTCTTTATTGCTAAATGGCTAGGTGCCGATATCCAAACACAACTCTCTTTAGCGCCTAAGTCAGTGACTGCGCCCGTTGCCATGGGTATTGCCGAAAAAATAGGGGCACTACCCTCACTCACAGCGGCACTAGTGGTAATGACGGGTGTCACCGGCGCGCTAATTTGTACGCTTCTATTTAGCTTGCTAGGTATCAAAGATAACAGTGTTAAAGGCATAGCAGTGGGTGTTGCCGCGCACGGTATTGGCACCGCGCGAGCCTTTAAGATAAGTGCTGAAATGGGTGCTTTTTCAGGCTTAGCGATGGCGTTGTCAACGTTAATTAGCGCGCTGACGCTACCGTGGCTTGTCACTCTTTTATTTTAATGGGCAATGTTAAAAACTTATAAGACAGTAAGGTATTATGGCATCTGAATTTTATTCTCAACTGGTTAATCAACCCTTAAACACTCAAGCGCTACCAGCCATTCTCGAGCGTATTCATAGCGAAGTTGTCGAGGCTTATGGACAGGGTAGCGTCGCCGACTACATACCCGATTTAAAGAAAATTGATCCTAAACAATTTGGCATGGCGCTAAGGACCATCGATGCCGAGGAGTTCACGGTAGGTTCTGCGGATACTGGGTTCTCAATTCAAAGTATTTCTAAATTATTCACCTTAATGTTGTCACTCGACACCATTGGCGATGAACTTTGGCAACGAGTAGGCCGAGAGCCCTCAGGCATGCGTTTTAATTCACTATTGTTGCTAGATTCCGAAGGTGGTATTCCTCGGAATCCTTTTATCAATGCCGGCGCAATTGTTGTAACCAATACAATTGCTGCGCGCAGCTCTACCCCTATCCGCCGCATTGAAGAGTTTATTGCCGCCTTATCAGGTAACAAAAATAACCGCGTCGACCAAGATGTCGCGTTAAGTGAAAAAACAACTGGCTTCCACAATATTGCTATCGGTAATTTACTAAAAGCGATGGGTAATTTAGACGGTAGTGTTGAAGAAACTCTCGATTGTTATTTTAAGCAGTGCGCAATGAACATGAGTTGCCGTGATCTAGCAAGAGCCTGTGAATGCTTGGCGAATCGAGGGCGCTCGCACTTTACTGATAAATCCCATGCGGAGTTAATAGATAAACGTATCAACTCGATTATGTTGACTTGCGGTCTTTACGACGCCGTCGGCAACTTTGCCTATAACGTGGGTCTACCTGCTAAAAGTGGCGTTGGGGGTGGCATTGTGGCGGTTGCTCCAGGTCAATACACTGTATGTGTTTGGTCTCCGGAATTAGACGCGTCTGGCAATTCTGTATTAGGTCAATTGGCACTAGAAAAGTTAACAAGCTATACCCACACGTCTGTTTTTTGAACGAAGATTTTGATGCGACATGGTACAACAGCGACAGGCGGGCGCACATCGAACTCAATGGTATAGGGGCTTGATAGATCGATAGATAAACTAAAGCAAGCATACAAAGAAGTTTGAGGACAAAGTAGTGCAGGGAAGTACCGATTGAGAGCGTTAGCGAAGACCGTCCTATAAGCCGACCGTTAGTCGATACCGACTCAGCCCCTAAAAATGACTGGTGAGAACAAAAAGCAAGAGTTTAAATGCGTTCAAACACACAAGCTGACGCTAATGCTAGACTATCTAACCTCTCATTATGTCTGAGACGTTCTAATTTAGCCTCACTCGATGTTGAGTGCATAATATGACGACAGCCGCCTCTGGACTAGGCTGTTTCAATGTTTAGACTTTTTAGTAGAAATAGCTGTAGTTTGTCAGCGGGTAGGGGTTTGGCGATATAATAACCTTGGGCATAATCGCACTGCATATTTTTTAACAAAACTAATAAGTCTTTCGTCTCCACACCTTCACCGACAACTTTAAGATCCAACGAATGCGCTAGATCAATCATTGCCTTTATCACCTTATCGCTGTTCTTACCTAAATTAAGTAGAAAGCTTTTATCGATTTTCAACTCACTTACCGGTAGCATCGTCAAATAAGAAAACGATGAGTAGCCGGTACCAAAGTCATCTATCGAGATAGTAAAACCTTTTGCCGTTAGCTGATTCAAAATTTCAATCGCTTGGTCGGGCTTCGCCATTGCAGTAGATTCAGTGACCTCTAGATTTATATTGCCAGTTGAAATGTCCGATATTTTGCAGATATTCTCTAGGACGTCGGGAATTTCAGGTTGACTAAATACATGGCCAGATAAATTGATAGAGATCGAGAGTGCAGCATCGACTTGGCAAAAGACTTTGCACTGCCTGCAGGCTTGATGAAAAACCCAGCTGGTCAGCTCTCGAATACCGCCATTGCGCTCACAAATAGGAATAAATTCGACAGGTGAAATTAATCCCAACGTAGGGTGTTGCCAGCGCACCAGAGCCTCTATTTTTTTAACCTGCCCGGATTGAATGTTAAATATGGGCTGATAAAGTAAAAATAACTGATCATTCTCTATGGCCTCTTTAAAGTCTAGGCTCAATTTAAGCTGTCGCCTTAATTTTGAATCTTCATCAGAGCTATAGATTACATAGTCAATACCAGCATTTTTGGCTTGGTACATAGCCATGTCGGCATTTTTAACCAGTGAGTCCGCCGTTATCCCGTGCTCAGGGTAAATAGCAGTACCGACATTAGCATTGAATAAAACACTCACTGGATCGGGATCATCGAACATAAACGGAGCTTGCAGCGCTGCGAAAAATTTCTGAACGATCAGCTCGCCATCACTATTGTGTGGTAGCGATATTAAAGCGTAAAACTCATCTCCACCCATGCGAGCTAAGGTGTCGGTGCCTCTTAAAACACCGGATAAGCGCTGAGCCACTTCGATTAGTATTAAATCACCGATGTGGTGCCCATAATTATCATTAATGGCCTTGAATTTAGTCAAGTCAATACTAGCTACAAGAAATCGACTGTTATTGCGTTGACCGATTTTAAGCAACTGCTCCAGTCTATCTTGAAACAATATTCGGTTGGGCAGGGACGTTAAGGTATCGTGAAGGGCTAAATGCTTCAATTTTTCATTAGCTTGGGAGAGAGATTTTGTGCGATCTAAAACCCGCGCCTCTAACTCAATTTTTTGTGATTCAATAATGTGTATTTTTTCTGCTATGGCCCTGCGCATTTGATTAAAGTTAGTCGCTAATAAAAAGAGTTCGTCGTCGTGCTTTGCACTAGTTATCGTATCGAGAGCTGTTGAGTTGCTCAGAGTTTCAAGCTTGTTTGGATTAATTGCAACGGCGGCATTGGCTAATATGGCTAATGGTTTAGCAATCAGTCTGTTAATAAAATACAAAAAGAATAGCCACAAAGCAGCTGTTTTAATCAGTGAGTTAATAATAATTAAGATAAAGCTATATTTAACACGATCAGTTATCGTACTAACGTCGGTATAAATATGGCCGTAACCAATAAGGTTAATCGCACTAGTTTCAATCTCTTGATGTTCGATAGGGAAGGTGTATTCAAATAACGTTTGACGAGTACTTGAGTCAGCTTGCATTAATTCAATTTGCTTCATTCCTGAGCTATCTAAATTGTTGCTCGATAGAATTTGGCTATCTGCGGCCACCACATTGCCAATAGAGGCCAAAACTTGCTTGCTTTCGTCCACAATTTTGATGCCTGATACGGTATCAATTTTAGTCATGCCAAAGAGGGTTACTTCGAGCTGAGTGTTATCAAAGGACCAGATCGAGTTTGCAAAACTCTTTTTAAATGTTCTCTCAAGATCATAGATTTGGTTAAACACATCTTTTTTGACATGACGATATTCGGAGACAAGCTGAACTCCAGTAACAAGCAGAGCCACAATCAAGTAGCAACCAAAAACATAGCGCAGTAGACGCAGCCCAATGCCTTTCTTAATGCTACTCATCCGTGGTCTTCAAGCCATACTTAATTTGTATCTTCGTCAAAGTGCCATCGAGGTCAAGATCTCTGAGTGCTTCGCGCATGGGTTCAAGAATGTACTCATCGGTTGATGAGTGAAAAGCATATCCCATGGCTGATGACTTTAATACATGGATAATTTCAAAGTCATCAGAATTAATGCTGGCAGTTTTGAATAAAAACTGAGTTGCTGCGTGGGGATAAGCTACGGCATCAATTCTACCTGAGGCGAGTTTTTTCACCATACCCAGGCCAGAGTTCAATTGATCGATGGCTTTGGTCTCGACCCCTTGACTGAGCAGCAATTGCTCGCCAATATCGTCGCGCACCACACCAATGCGTAATCGATTCAAATCTACATGAGAATTGATCACAAGATTTCTCGATTTTAGTGCAATCACTGCGACAACGTTGGGCGCCATTGGGCCAACAAACTTCATTTTCGCGAGTCGATCCGGCGTGTAAGTTGTCGAAAATAAAACTGTGCCAGGGTCATTTAGGACCTTGTAGTAACCGCGAGCCCAGGGATAAATTTTTAAATTTATACGATCACTCGCAACCCCAATTTTACGAAATATCTGTAATAACACTTCTACTGCAGCACCGCTGATTTCACCGGTGATAGGATCTCGGTAATTGAACGGTGGGTGCTCCTCAGTTACCCAGTTGAGACTCTCAAGCATATGAGCGATCTGTTGGTGGTTACCTAAGTCATTTTCGGCAGTCATAGCTGTGCTGCTAACTGTCGACCACAGCAAGAGTAATGCTAGAAGCTTATGTAACGAAATAGGCTGGTGAAATTTCCATTTAATGTGATTAAATCCCCTGTAGAGCAGCTCGCGCTTTATTTCTTATAACAAGTTGGTAGATGAATTATAGCCCAAATATCTTAAAAGGGAAAAATAATATGTAGCATTAGATTTTTCATTAAATGCCATGGGCGCGGTTAAAATGAATGCGGATGGCAAAGACACCAGCGCGCGTCTATTTTCACTTTGATGGTAATGGTTGAGCAATCGAAACAGCGTGACCAAAGTTGAATAGAGTGTAGTGACTAGCTAAGTGAGAGACTATTCAACAAAAGGCGTCGCTCGGCATAGACTTAGAGCAAAAAGCATCTTAGATAGCGGCAATTAAGTAGGCTATAAGACTATCACTCAGCGCCTCATCAATATTACCAATGACAATTAGTTGCACCTAGTTGAGTACTAGTCGTAATTTAGTTTACCGGTAGTACTATTAATAGATAGTGGGCCCAACGTGTTAGATTGCTGTTATCAAGGCTCATTCGAAAACCAGATGTTTGTCAAAATGACGTATTTAAATAATTGGGAGATATAAAGTGTTGGCTCGAAATATATTATTCGCTATTTTCATCATGTTTGGCGGGGTGTCTAAGAGCCTTGCAACTTCATATAAGTACAGTATCGCGGAGCAGTTAGCTAAGATAGATGCCAATGTTTTGCTCATACGTCATGCAATTGCGCCCGGTTTTGGAGATCCTAAAAATTTTGTTATTAACCAATGTAACACGCAGCGAAATCTAGATGCCGTTGGTAGAAGCCAGGCTACTTTGCTGGGTCAAAATCTAAGACAATCGAGCGTTATGGTCGATAAAATTTATTCAAGCCATTGGTGTCGCTGCCTTGAAACCGCCAAGCTCATGCAGCTTGGCGATGTAGAGAAGTTCACTGGGCTTAATTCTTTTTTTGAAGGGCATGTTGATCGCGACCAAACACTTGTTCTGTTGCAAGACAAACTTACAAGTCTCAAAAAAAATAGTCTATCGTTAATGGTCACACATCAAGTGGTCATCCAAGCGTTAACTGGAAGAGGTGTATCCTCAGGAGGCGTTGTTGCCTATAACTCATCGACAGGGGAGTCACTTAAGATTGTCGTTAAATGATTGATAGGCCGATTTAAAACTAAAGTAGCGTCATCTGTCGGTAATGCAGTCAAAAAAGTAGTAAATAAAAGTAGTGGCTAATAAAAACTAGTAGTTATCAAATGTGAAGTAGGGATATAGCCAGTGTCAGGTCTTATCAATCATATAAATGCGCATTAAATCTACTGTGTTGCTCTAATGAATAGCGTAAAGTTATACGACTGAATCATCTATTTACATTTTTTATGTAAGCTGAGGAACTTACGAAGCAGCATAAAACAATTACAATTATAGCTATAAACAATAAAAATCTACACTCGACTTTAAGCTGCTGCCCCTACAAGCACTCACAGCAAGATCAAACATATTTATTGCAAGTTGAGGCTCTGTCAATTTAGGCCGTATGCATAAATACACGTGTAAAAGGTTTACTAATACTTATCTTCAAAAGCTAAGCAAGTTGTAATACGCAATTAGATCATAGCTTTTTGCAAGTAAGTGTTTACGGGGTGTTGTGTAATAAAATTATTAGTGTTGTGAGTGGTTGGTGCTTTATGGATAGTTTTGTAAGTTAGTTATAGTATAAAGATAACAATTTGAGTATTTTAATATGAAAAAAATAAATCGATATTTCATAGGTGTGTGTCTAATTTTTATGTCAATTGGAGTCTATGCACAAGGTTCTGAGGTTAGCTCATTTGGTGCAATAATTACGGACATTAGTACAACAGTAGATACTTTTTTTAACAACTACTTAGGTTGGTTTGCCGGACTTGTCTTTACTAGCGTGCCGGTCGGTGGAACTGGTTTTCCGTTAATCGTTGGCTGGTTATTTATAGCTGCGGCAATCTTTACAGTTTACTTCGGCTTTGTTCAATTTAAACAATCTGCTTTGGCATTAGCGATCGTCAGAGGTAAATATTCAGATCCAAACGCAAAAGAAGATGGCGAAGTGTCCCACTTTCAGGCGTTGACAACGGCTCTATCGGGCACCGTTGGCTTGGGTAATATCGCGGGTGTTGGTGTTGCAGTAGCTATTGGTGGGCCTGGAGCTACTTTTTGGATGATACTTTGCGGTCTTTTAGGAATGGCTTCTAAATTCTTCGAATGTACTTTGGGCGTAAAATACAGAACAGTTTTACCATCGGGCGCTATATCTGGTGGCCCTATGTATTACTTGCGTGATGCGATGGCTGAACGCGGCTTTGCCGGCTTAGGCAAGTTTCTTGCCGTCGGTTTTGCGTTAATGTGTATTTTAGGTGCTATTGGTGGCGGTAACATGTTTCAAGCTAACCAAGCCCATGCAATGCTAACTTATGCCTTTGACGTTCCTGCCGAATATGGAATTATCACCGGAGTAGTGTTAGCGGCATTAGTCTTTTCTGTCATTGTAGGTGGTATGCCGTCAATTGCATCAGTTACCGAAAAAATTGTGCCTTATATGGCAGTTTTATACGTGAGCATGGCCATTATTGTTATTCTGGTTAATTTTAGTCAAATCGGTGCGGCATTTAGCGCAATATTCGAAGGTGCATTTACTGGTGCAGGCGTCGCAGGTGGCGTCGTTGGAGCATTGATACAAGGTTTAAAGCGTGCAACCTTCTCGAATGAAGCAGGCATTGGTTCGGCCGCAATTGCTCACTCTGCCGTTAAAACGAAAGAGCCAATTACTGAAGGTTTAGTCTCTACACTTGAGCCTTTCATTGACACGGTGGTCATTTGTACAATGACAGCATTGGTTATTACTATTGCAGGGCTAAACTTTGCACCTTTTGATGGTGCCGGCTTAACCGGTGTTCAACTAACCGCGGCTTCGTTCTCATCATCAGTGGGTATTTTCAAATATTTCCTTGCTTTGGCAGTGATTATGTTTGCATTTTCAACGATGATCTCATGGTCATATTATGGTCTTAAAGCATGGACCTACCTGTTTGGTGAAGGTAAGGGAACAGAAGTTATTTTTAAACTAATGTTTTGTTTTTTTATCATTGTCGGTGCAACCATACAGTTTGGAGCAGTTATTGATTTCTCTGATGCGGCAATATTTTCAATGTCTATCTTCAACATTGTTGGTCTATATTTCTTAATGCCGGTTGTTAAAGATGAGTTGGCTTCATTTATTACACGTGTAAAATCAGGTGAGATAAAAAGATATAAATAATCGATAATTATTTATTGACACTCGATACACACATAAAAGCTCACCTTGGTGGGCTTTTTTTATGATAAAAAATAAGGCGTGTCCATTAATCATCTAGCCTGTTGTTAACAGATATTGATTTTTAAAAATTCACAATCTAGGTAAGCTATTATGAAGATTAATGATACTCCGATAGATGTTAGCAGAACGCTGATACATAAAGGACCCAAGTTTAGGTCGCATAAATTTATATTTGATGACAATGTAGCTTATCTTAAGCCTACTATCAGCTCACTGCTATTTTGTGTCATATATATAGTTGTAGGGTTGTTTCTATTAGCACTTGCAATGATTGTCTATGTGTATAAAAATCAAATGGATCTTACAATTTTTTTAGGGGGCTTTGGGGTTTCTATCACTACGTTTGGGTGTACTTTAATAAAGCCTTTTATTAAACAGGTTATTTTTGATAAGAG
>JBLIME010000118.1:0-8467 GCA_047638515.1 Pseudohongiellaceae bacterium | reverse complement strand
AATCAATTCTTCAACGCCCTCGGCTTGCAGACGCTGGTCTAGCAGCGGTAATCCAATTTCATCAGGACCAATACCATCGATAGGCGAAAGCCGCCCCATTAAAACAAAATACTTACCCTGATAAGTACCCGACTGCTCTATCGCAACAATATCCGCAGGAGTTTCCACCACGCATAAATGTGCAATTCTGCGCTTTTGGCTCGCACAAATTCCGCAAATATCTTCTTCGGTTAAGGTGCGACAAAGCTGACAACGACCTACTTTTTCAATGGCACCTTTCAACGCCATCGATAATCTATCTCCGCCCTCTGCATCGCGCTCCAACAGATGAAACGCCATCCGCTGTGCCGATTTTCTACCGACACCTGGCAGACAACACAAGGCACTGATTAATTCGTCGATTAAGGGACTAAACATATATTCCGCGCTCTATTGTCTCACTTAAAAGCTCTCTCTAGATTTACTAATCCGTTTTATTAGTAAATCTAGAGAGAGCTTACACTCTGATTGTGGATGTAGCGTTGCCAATCATCAAAAGGGCATTTTAAAATCTGCAGGCAAATCGATACCAGCAGTAAGATCACCCATTTTGTTCTTGTTTTTCGCCTCTATTTTTCTCACCGCATCGTTTACCGCTGCGGCCAACAAGTCTTCTAATATTGATTTTTCTTCGGCTAGTAAAGATGGATCTAGCTCAACGTTTTTAACGTCGTGTCGACCCGTCATGGTAACTTTCACCATACCTGCACCCGATTCACCAACAACTTCTAATTTGGCAAGATCCGCTTGCATTTTTTGCATGTTTTCTTGCATTGCCTTGGCTTGCTTCATCAAATCGCCAATACCTGCCATGTCGACTCTCCTGTTTGTTTAATAATATGGGTTTACATGGTCTCTGCCTTTTTTAAGGTTAAGACGATAATATCTAAAATCTTACATAGCGCTGCCATCTTTAAAAACAACAAGGGCAGTGCACACGTTCATAATGTCGGGCTAAAAGTGATCGTGCCGCATACTCTTAAGTAACTGAGTAGTGGTGTCCATAAAAAGCCAAAATACGCGGGGCTTGGTCGGCTTATTATCGACCATCTAGCAATAACTTTGTCGACTTGTCCTACCAATGGCTTATTTAACGTCGATCGACTAGTTCGCAACTAACCATCGATTGGCTCTATCGAACCCTCGATAATCATCGCGCCTAAGTTCTCTTGTAACTGCCTCACTACCGGGTCCGCTTGAATAGCAGATACAGCTCGTGTCTGTCGCTCTTGATGCAAACGTATAATAATTTGTGCCGGAGTTTCGCGCTCAACATTACCGCGATCAATGTTGATGTTGATAGCTTGGCCAAAATAATCTCCAAGTAAGTCGGCGAGACGTTGTTGATGCGAGTTATCGTAAAGCGTGCTTTGCTGCTCGTCCAATAAAAATTGTAAGATACCTGACTCGACACCCACATAAATACAATTGGCAACAGTGTTTTGTAATAAACCACCCGTGCTAAGTTGTCGGTAAACCTCAAACCAATTGTCGGGGGTTAACTGTGCTACGTTGTCGACTAAAGCTTTTGCCGACTCAGGAGCAGATTGCCGAGTAACCTGATCTACACCTCCGTCATTAATAACATCATCAACAACTTCTATACGTAGGGCATTAGCAGACTGTTTATTATCAAACGCTTGAGTGTCAACTTCTTCAGACCTTGACGCGGGGCTTAGGCCTGCAGCAAAAGGTGGTTGTTTGTCGACGGGGAGTCGATGCTGCACACCGGTGTCGATAAGGCTATCGAAGTCCTCGCTGACATTATCGGTATCAGATAAAACTGACCCTTGAGACGCGAGCGCCTCGGATACTGCCTCAAACTTTTTTACCGGTGCGGCCGCCTCCAGCGACAGAGACTGCTCATGTTCTAGCGCGGTGGCGCCTGTACTCAAAGCTTCAACAACTACTGGTGATGGTGCAGCGAGCTTTACTGGGTCAATAGATGCATGGGCTTGCGTCACGCTTACTACTTGTGCAAGGCTAGCGTCTGCGGCGTGCGCTATTGTTGATGTGGATTGTTGGGGTGCTGTACTACTAGAATTCTCATTTTCAGACGGGTTACCGTTGGGTACCTCACTAGCCGCGATGCTTTTTTTAGGTAACCCTTTTTTTGGCAGCTCTGCAACACCCTGAGGCTTAAAAGCGAGCATCCGCAGCAAAATCATCTCCAAACCACTACGCGCATCTGGTGATAAAGGTAAATCGCGGCGACCTAATAATGCAGTTTGATAAAATAACTGCACATCTTCACTGGCGATTTTTTGAGCAAACTCATAAATTTGCTTGCGGTCACCCAAACTATTATCGATGGCTTCAGGCACAACCTGTGCAATTGCGATTCGATGAAACACGGCAATTAACTCACCAATTACCTCACCATAATCTGGCGAGTGCTCGGCAAGCTTGCTAACACCGGCTAATATAGCGGCACCATCCTCGGCAATCAAACCTGTGAGCACGTCGAAGACGAGGGTCTGATCAATGGAACCAAGCATGGTCCTCACGTCAACTTCGGTAACTTTACCACCGCCGAAAGAGATGGCTTGATCCGTTAAGCTCAGCGCGTCGCGCATGCTGCCGTCGGCAGAGCGGCCTAAGTGCCAAAGACTCGCCTCCTCAAAAGGTATCATTTCTTTTTCAAGAATAAACTTTAAATGCCCCACAATGCGTTCGGCGCTCATATTCTTAAGACTAAACTGCAAGCAGCGCGACAGCACGGTAACCGGCAATTTTTGTGGATCGGTAGTAGCCAACAAAAACTTAACGTGGGGGGGCGGCTCTTCTAATGTTTTTAATAAAGCATTAAAACTACTGTTAGACAGCATATGAACTTCGTCAATAAGGTAGACCTTATAGCGGCCCCTTGTTGGTGCATACTGAACGTTGTCCAAGAGTTCACGCGTGTCTTCCACCTTGGTTCTCGAAGCAGCGTCAACCTCTATCAAATCAACAAAGCGACCCTCGTTAATTTCACTACAAGAACCACATTGGTTACAGGGTTCGGAACTCACACCAATCTCACAATTCAGGCACTTGGCTAAAATACGTGCGATCGTTGTTTTACCCACACCCCGGGTACCGGTAAACAAGTAGGCATGATGCAGACGATCGTGATCGAGGGCGTTGATCAAAGCCTTTAATACATGCTCTTGACCGACCATTTCGCGAAACAACCGCGGCCGCCATTTACGGGCTAATACTTGATAGCTCATGAAGTTTTATATCAACTGATTAAAAGTGGTAATAAACGCTTTGTTACCGCACCTTAAAAAAGCCTCTAAACGCGTAGTAAATCGGCGTTAAAACCAGAGCGAGAAGGGCAATTAACAGATTAGTTACAACACAGTCATAACAAAGCACATTTAAAGATACAATTGTAACAGCAACAAGCTTTTAACCTAAGTATTAAAATACCCTGGATCCTGCTCCCCAGTTAATACTTTGCGCTAAAACGCCGCTGGAGGCTCGATCAAAGCCAATTGATTCATCTCAATAACATAATGCCTGTTACTTTGGAGCTACTCATAATCACTGCGTTAGCGCGACGACGACGACGACGGTAGCTCAGTCGTCAAGCTATGGCTGACGCTTGCAACATACGGCTCGCGCATTGACCCAAAAGACTTTACGGCAGTTGCCAGCCAAAACGCTCCATGAGGCTTTTAAAGCCGCCCAGGGGCTCTGCAGTTATAAGCAATGGCTGTTTACTTACGGGATGCTCTAAGGTCATCTGATAAGAGTGAAGTAATAAACGAGGCACATCAAATGTAGTGGCAAAATAGCGATTGTGTATCGACTTACCGTATTTGGGACAACCAATAATAGGATGACTTAGGTGTTTCATATGACGACGAATTTGATGCCTGCGGCCGGTTAGGATTTTTACCTTTACCAACGAGTATCGACTAGAGGGATATTTGTCGATAGCGACATCCAGCTCGATAGTATCTAGGCGAGCAAATTCACTAATTGCTTCTAAAGCGGGTTTGATGTTTTTGATAGGCAGTGTCTTGCTTTTAAAATCATTCAGTGGTTTTAAAGGATGGTTGATAATCCCTGAAGCAGCTGTGTAGCCTCGACAAATCAGTAGGTATGCCTTAGTCGCCATATTGCTGTGCATTTGTAGTTGAATATCAGCGGCGACACCTGCACTGAACCCAAACAAGATAAGCCCCGAGCTTGGTTTATCAAGCCGATGAACAGGGTACACATACTCGCCAACTTGATCGCGAAGCATTTGCAAAAGATAGCGCACTTCATTCTTATCGATATTACTCTTATGGACCAATAAACCCTCGGGTTTATTGACTGCAATTAAATGTTCATCGCGATAAGCAATGATTAAAGGTTTAGCTAAAACAGGAGATTCGTCGGTAGTCATTTTTCTCTATTTTTATTCGTAACAAGGAAAGATCGAGACAATACCCCCCCGTCAACCTAACAATAACGAGGCGCCGACACCGGCGCCCTAGATATCTACATTAATCTTAAATATACAGATCTAGACGACTCACCGTAGAAAAATATTCTATTTGATATCTTTTTCTAACGCGGAAAGCTGCCTAAATACATCCGCACTGGCTTTTTCCATATGTTCAAGATGAACAATAGCCTCTGCATAATTATTGTGCCCAATAAACTCAAGAGCCAGCGAGCCACTTTTATGAACCGCTTCATGCGGCTCAGCAAGGGCTTTAAAGCTGGATAAAGCAGCATGTTTATGGGCACCATCGCCATGATAGTACCATTGACCAAAATGACACTTACTGTGGTCTGCAATATCACTAGCGTCTTTACTAGATAAACCAGCAATCATTTTATAGATTTCGAGCTTCCAGCCAATGTGGTCTACTTTGATGGCTTGAATAAAGCTACTGTCGGTTGTGTAAGCGATAAGTTGATACATGTCTTGTGACACACCTACTAAACCACTGGTTGTATCTTGAACTATTGCCGAGTTTTCATGGACACCTTCACACTTCTCGCGAGCCTGACCAATACCAACGACGATACTGTTTATACTGTTATTAATTTCATTGATCAGTGTGCCTATTTCACTGGTTGCATCTGCAGAGCGTTTAGCGAGGGCGCGAACCTCATCGGCAACTACCGCAAAACCACGACCCTGCTCTCCTGCCCTTGCCGCTTCAATGGCAGCGTTTAAGGCCAACAAATTTGTTTGCTCAGAAATACCCTGAATAAGATTTACAAACCCGTTGATGCCTTCTGTCACTGTTTTAAGATGAACAATAGACTCTTCAACCTTTTGAGTATCTGAATTAATCTCTTTATTTGCACTTACGGTACTAGCGAGCATCTCAGTGATATTACTAAACAATGCCAAAGATTCTTGAAAACCCTGCTGACGTCCGCTCAAAAGCTCAGATGTCAACACCATTTCAGCTTTTGTCGATGCCACTAGTACTGAAGAGTTAACGCACAATGATTGAAGTTGACGGTTAGTTTCTAGCTGCTCTAGTGTTTCTGTATTGTTAGTTGCTAAGTTCAGATGGGCACTTTTCACGCGCTCCAGCTCTTGCTCAAGCTTAGCGATCTGATCTGATTGCTCAGCATTGGCAAGTTCCAGACTTTCAATCTTTTTTCTATTAAACACAAACCTCTCCTTTTCACGTAGGCATTACTATGAAGATAGCACAAAATAAAAAAGACGCTGATTTAATTGAGTATTTTATTCATATAGATTGCCATCCTGTAAACGGTTAACACATGCTGACGTTAACTGACTGAATTTTATGAGTGTACGATTGGGTAACTGTTAGATCTTCCACCGTTAAGTCGCTCGTAGACGGTCATCAACATACTTCGAGCTCACGGAGCTTCGAGGCCCAGACCTTAGTGAATAATATCAAGCGAGAGAAAATCTAGCCTGATTAATGTTAAGCGGCGCGTTAATCTCAACTCTCAGCCAGCCCAATAGCGTTGCTGAGGGTAGACATTGAGTTGTCTTATCTGAATTAGTGCCGTGTTAGAAAAAGACGGGTTGCTACTGCTCACGCGATTGCAGCCAGAAACCACTATCAACAATAAACTCAAACCAGCGGATACCGGCTCGGCACTAACTTTATGACCACCATCAGAGACTTCTTTTTAATTGACACCTTTACGTCAGATTAATGATGATCGCCACAACATAGTAACTTAAGCTGATTAAGCGAATTGAAGACTATCGAGCGAGGCAAGGACTATATATAGTCATAGTGATACTTGTGATCAACTTGAAAAGTACCGAGTAAATATCAGCGCAACTAAGTTTAGGTGATGAAATAAATAAAATCTAGGTGATGCTTAGACATAAAGCGTTATAGTGACTCACCTATTAACAAACCCAATTTGCATCCACTTTTTATGACGCGAGAAACTAAGTGATTGATTTTAGAAGCGATACTGTAACACAGCCGTCACAAAAAATGCGTGCAGCCATGGCCAGCGCTGACGTGGGTGACGACGTCTATGGCGATGACCCTACGGTTAACCGTCTTCAAGAAATGGCGGCTTCATCTCTCAATTTTGAATCAGCTCTGTTCACCTGTTCAGGAACGCAGGCAAATTTATTGGCAATACTCAGTCACTGCGACAGAGGTGACGAATATATTTGTGGGCAACAGGCGCATAATTACCGGTATGAAGCTGGTGGTGCGGCTGTTTTAGGCAGCGTTCAACCGCAACCCTTATTTAATCAGCCAGATGGCAGCATAAATTTGGACGATATTGAGGGTGCAATAAAAAAAGATGACTTTCACTTCGCTCAAACGAAGTTAGTGAGCCTCGAAAACACTATTGGGGGCAAAGTGCTAACGCAAGATTATCAACAACAGGTGAGACGCCTCGTCGACCTCAATAACCTTAAGCTACATTTAGATGGTGCTCGCCTATTCCATGCGTCAACCAAACTCAATTGCCCCGCTAGTGAAATCACTCGGCATTATGACTCGGTGAGTGTGTGTTTATCGAAAGGCCTAGGTGCACCCGTTGGTTCACTATTACTGGGTAGCAAAACGATTATTGAAAAAGCCAGCCGATTAAGAAAAATGCTTGGAGGCGGTATGCGTCAGGCAGGATTTTTGGCGGCTGCAGGAATTATTGCCTTTGAAGAAATGCCACAAGGCTTACAAAAAGATCACGACAATGCACAGCTACTTGCCGATGGCTTAAAACAGATTCCGCTATTAAATGTAACAGAGCCACAAACAAATATTGTCTATGCCCAATGTCAACAAAATAGACAAGATGAACTGCAGCACTACTTATTACAACACCGTATAAAAATTTCTGCCGCTAAACCAATTCGTTTTGTAACACATTTCAACATTAGCACAGCCGATATTAAGTCATTAATCAAACATACCACCGCATTTTATAAGCCATTCCATACGGCTATAAAAACTAAACAAAATATGTCGATATTAGAACCTACTAAAACTATAAGTAAGCTGTAACAGTGCCTAACTCGCCAACTAAAGCATCTAGATTATGATGCGATCAACTACTCACAAAAATTTAATCCCGCACAAATAGCTCTAAGCCAAAACCTTCACTAATCTCCCCACTTACACTTCAACAAACTCTTTACTCATCCTCAATAAGAAAAGAAATCACGGGTAAAATATAGCAGTGCGTTTAACCATGTAACTGATCGTATCTTTATATGAACCTCCAACGATGGCTCACCAAATAAAGCAATCGAGCAGGCAAAACTTTAACATTTTTCATTGTCATCTACCGCTTAATATCGAGCGGTTAATCTAGATTATATTCTATTTAGTTAATCAGTTTTCGTTATAACTACTGTAATTCAATCTTCTCGACGAAGTGAGGTATTAAGCTAATAACAGGCATCAGCCAGCAACTATCTCTATAGTTACTATTCTGACGATGACAAAAAGGTAAACATAGAGCTTTGGGAACAATGTGCTTATTGATATCAAAGAGTAATCTCTCATGGTGTCCCAATAATTCTCTGTATCAATCCTAAACTACTTACTTAAATAAACGAGTCGCAAGTATTAAATGAACAGGTATTTCATACCAACAACTTTTTTGGACCTGCTATATTTCATCAATAGATACACTATTTTGGCCATCAATAATGACCTAGACATCAGAAACTCACTATTATTGCTGATCTTTTTCGTCAATACGATTTTTTTGAACTAATAGAACAAATCTTTCCAATTTTATTTTTTTTGTTGGCAGGTAAAGTCTCTACCAAGCAACGAGGTAGGAGCTTTTCAGTGAATAGCTCCTGTTATCCAGTGTTATTACATATCAACTAAATCGTTCACTTATTAAAAAGAGGTTTCACATGAATATTTTATTAACAGCAGCAAGTAAAACAGAGTCAGATTCTGGTTTATCACTTTTAATTCTTCGTATTACTATTGCCACTGTTTTTATGGCTCATGGT